>JANNGQ010000140.1:0-4883 GCA_031403975.1 Planctomycetota bacterium | reverse complement strand
GCAACTATCTGACCAATGCCGATGTCGAGTTTCTGAGCCGGCATCCGAACCTGACGACAGTG
The DNA here is from genome assembly GCA_031403975.1 of Planctomycetota bacterium. Classification (GTDB taxonomy): domain Bacteria; phylum Planctomycetota; class Planctomycetia; order Planctomycetales; family Planctomycetaceae; genus SXXK01. The sequence goes on along the minus strand of JANNGQ010000140.1, from coordinate 4,821 downwards.
TATTGTCCCCGCACACATGCGTTTTTCGGTCACTCGGAACATCCGCTGCGTCGTCTCCGGGCAGCCGGTTGCCGGGTTGTTCTGGCGACCGACAGCCGGGCATCCAATCCGGACCTCAATGTCTTTCTCGAACTGCTGTTCGTAGCCCGGCACTTTCAGGAAATCCCGGTCGGTGAACTGGTGGCCATGATCACGACACACGCAGCGGAGTCGATGGGGATCGACCCGACCAGTTTCGAATTGAGGCCCGGAGGACCAATCGGCGGTCTGCTGCTCAGCTGCGAAGAACGCAGCATGACGGCCAGTACTTTCCTTCGCCGAACGGAATTCGGCGAGCGGGGTCTGTCAAGCCCCCGAGGATTCACGCTACCGTCAGCCACACAACTCTGACAGATTCTGCCGAACCAACGGATCCGGCAAGCCTGTCCTGGAACATCGCGCACGCGGACCCGGAGAGTTGACACGCTCCGTTGGCCTGTTTCCGCTACAGTGTTGTCGCAGGCGTTGGCTTTTGCCGCTTCCTTCCCGCCATCGGCATAGACATGCACACCCGCTTCGTCCACGTTTCCACGCTTCGACGTTATCTCGTTCCGTTCGATCCGAAGCGCGTCCCGCATCTCTTTACGGATGTCCTCGTGATCGGCGGAGGCATCGCAGGAATCCGGGCCGCACTGGCTGTTGATCCGTCGCTGCGGACGGTCGTCATCACCAAAGATTCACTGCAGCAGTCGAACAGCGCCTATGCTCAGGGCGGAATCGCGGGGGTACTCGACCCGCTCGATGATTTTGCAAGTCACGTCGCCGACACAATTGCCGCGGGAAAGGGATTGTGCCATCCCGAGGTCGTGGAACTTGTCATCCGGGAAGCTCCGGAGCGGATTCGTGAACTGATTTCGTACGGTGCGGAATTCGACAAAGTCGACGGCGAACTGGCACTGACTCTGGAAGGCGGTCACAGTCATCCGCGAGTTGCGCATGCGCTCGGAGATGCCACAGGTCAGGAAGTCATGCGGGCCATGAACCGCCGGGCGTCCGAGGCTGCCCATATTGATCTCTGGCCGAAGACGTTCACGCTGGATTTGCTGTCTCATGACGACGTCTGCCGCGGTGCTCTGGTCTGGAATTCCAATCACGGACGAACATTTGTCTGGGCCAAGCAGACGATTCTCTGCACAGGTGGAGCCGGTGCGCTGTATCGCGAGACCACGAATCCGCAGATCGCAACGGCCGACGGTCATGCGGTGGCCCTGCGTGCGGGATGCGCGTTGAGAGACATGGAATTCATGCAGTTCCATCCGACCGTGCTCTACATCGCCGGCAGTTCGCGATACCTGATTACCGAAGCGGTCCGCGGTGAAGGCGCACATCTGGTGGATTGTTCCGGTCATCGCTTCATGCACGACTATGACCCGGCGGGAGAACTGGCTCCGCGGGATGTCGTCAGTCAGGCCATCACAAAGCAGATGGCAAAGACGTCGCATCCGTGCGTGTATCTGGATCTGTCGCCGATCGAACCCGGGCATGTCCGTCGCAGGTTCCCGCACATTGGCAAAGTGTGTGCAGACTTCGGACTCGATCTGGCAAAGGACAGAGTGCCCGTTCGCCCCGGCGCTCATTATATGGTCGGCGGAGTTATCGCGGATATCGAGGGCCGCACGTCACTGCCCGGACTGTGGGCCGCCGGCGAAGTCACGTCCAGCGGTCTCCACGGTGCAAATCGGCTGGCGAGCAACAGTCTGCTGGAAGGCGTGGTGTTTGGACTGCGGTGCGGACTGAATGCTTCTCAAGCCGCGCTGGAGCAGCCCGACACGTTCACCGCGCCGTCAATTGAATCGACCGTTTCCGCCGGATCTCAACGGGCCGACGAGCAGCTCGACCTGACCGACATCCGCAACTCCCTGCGCAGTCTGATGTGGCGGAGCGTGGGGATCAGCCGCAATGAAACCGATCTGGTGGATGCTCGCCGCCAACTGGATTTCTGGGCGAACTACGTCTGCCGCCGCGACTTGAACGAGCCCGCCGGGTGGGAGCTGCAGAACATGATGCTGGTCAGCCGGGCGATGGCCGCCGCCGCTCTCGAACGACGCGAGAGCCGCGGCGTACATGCCCGCAGCGATTTCCCGGAGTCCCTGGAGTCCCAGCGCGGACATATCTGTGTCGTTCCGGGATAAGCATCAGCCCGGCGAGCGGCGGCACACGGAATGTCTCGGAGGCAACGCCGTGAAGGATTCGTGACGAGCAGAATCGCAGGAAACCCCCTCAACCGGCCTGTCGGCCACCCGCCCCCCCTGCCAGGGGGAGAAGGGACTTCGCGAATACGCGGGAAAAAACGGCGATAAATCCTTCACGGCGTTGCCTCGAAGGGCTCATACCCCTGGACGTCGAAGCTGAACGGCAGCAATCGTGATCGACAGGCCGATGGCTCCGAGGATGCAGCAGAGCAGACCGACGGCTTTCAGATCACCGGTCGACAGGAGCCAGGCGGCGAAACCAGCCACAGTGACGATCAGGAAGAGGCGCTGGCAAAACTCCAGAGCCCTGCCTTTTCGTCCGGGGGCCAGCAACAGCAGGATTCCGACTCCGCACAGCACCGCCCAGATCAGACCGCTTCCCTGAGCCACAGACTTCGATGACCGGACATCCAATGACAGCGACGGATTCCCGCCGACTCGCAGGAAATCGATCCGCTCGCCGTCCGTGGGGATGTCGAACTTCAGTGAGAGAAGTCCGGTCGGTGTTGCGGCTCGGGCTAATGCAATACCAGCTTGTCCGGCAAGATCAGCCATCTCCCCCACCGTTGCTTCGCGCACACTGCTTTCCTGGCGAATCTGGAGGGAAAGTTCCTGCATTGCCTGGACGTTCACTTCGCCCTGCAGATTAATGGCAGGTGCAAACAGCGGTTGCGACTCTTGCGTGGCAAAATCGTCGGCCAGCATTTTCTTTCCCGCTTCCGCCTGTTCGCCGCGGCGCTGCATCAGCTTCGAACGACCGGCCTTTCGGTCTTCCCCTGCTCCGTCTTTCGTGGCACTCTGTACTTTGGACAGTTCGTCTACGGTTTCCCGCTTTGCTTCGGCAGCATCGGGATTTGACTTGTCACGGATCTCTTCGTTCAGCACTCGGTCCACATCGGGCATCGTCAGCCTGAATCGAACGCTGCCGTCGTCAAGCGTCAAAGGACTGTTTGCAATGCCGCCGAGCAATCCCGATTGCGCTCCTGATTCGTCAATGGGGCAGTTCAGGACGCAGATGGCGTCAAACGTCGACTTGTTGTCGTAGTTCTGCATCGATTCCTTCTCCCACAGAAACGCGTTGCCGAAGCTGGTACTGGCACCGCCACCCTGTTGTCCGCCTCCCTGTTGTCCGCCTCCCTGTCCAGCACTTGCGCCCGCTGTGAGTTCACTCAGTTTGCTCAGCACATCTCCTCGCTGCTGTTCAACTCCGGCATCGTTACCCAACGTCTGGCTCAGTGATTCTGCTGCCCATTGCAACTGCTGCACGGCGCGGCCTTTGAGGTAATCTCCTTTGGCCGACTTCGCCGATTTCAGCAGTGATGCCGCCTGTTCAACCTGAGACAGCAGCGACGCATCTTCCATCGCGTCCGATTCGGCCTTCACGACATTCGTTGCAGCCGGATCATCCACCAGAGTCGCTCGCCACGATGCCGGGACGTATACGCTCCAGCGATTGCGGGAGACGGAAATCCCGAGCTCTGGATCATCCCGGAACTCGGGGAACGTCGGCACGGGAATCGACAACCTCCGGCTGCTCCATTCTTTCCGAATCGTCGCCGCCGACGCGTCAAAACGACCCGCCAGAGCGAACTCGACTTCAAAGCCCGCCGCAAGTGCGCCGGACTGAGGAATCGGGATGAGATGCCGCAGGTTGTTACCTTCGCCGCGAGTCACCACCCGACTGGGCCGGCCCTGAACGAGGCAATACATCAGACGGCTGTCTTTGGGCAGCTGCACGGGCAGGAACTGACGCGACTCATTCGTGACCTGCAACTGATGCCGACTTCGCCAACTGCCGTCGTCGGAGATCACCGTTGTGTGAGTCGCCAGCGTGACAACCGCCGGTGCGACCTGAAACTGTTCGGGATAGACAAGATTCCAGGAGGCGGTTTCGGGCCGTAGTTTGACAACTGCCACGGCTGGCTGAATCAGCTCGGGCGGAAGTTCGGTCGTGATCTGATCGGCCGTGACTTTGTCTTCCGGCTGCTCGGCACTCGGCTGCAGGAGCCCGTTCGACTGATTCACCAGGACCCAGAAGTGAGCCTGCCCGGACAGTGTCGAGGGTGCCCCTTGCGGGACCACAATGGTCGGCACGTCCGCACGGATGATTCGGTTTGAGGGCAACTGAAGACTGGCCGTTCCGATCACAAACAGCCGATCTGTTACCGGCTGTTGCAACTGAAACGTGACTCTGGTCTTTCCGTTGCCGAGATCATCGCGGGTCACTCGCCGTTGGCCGGGAACCGCAAACGTCATGATCGACGCCATCGACGTTGGCAGTTCCGCCGCAAAATGATCGGCGGCCGCTCGGGCAATCTGCCAATTCAGCGTCAGCGTAATTTCGACGGCGGTCTCGGTAACGTTCGTGACAGTCACCGTTTCGCCGATCAGGGTCGAGACGGCCTGACGCAGTTTGACCGACAGCGATCCGGGTCGAGCCACGGTGCTCTGATACGCCAGCGACGGTGCGGATGGTGAGATCTCGCGGAAGCAGGCATCGGCGGTCGCGACCGACCGACTTCGCCGTCCAGTCGCCGCCGTTGTCGATCCCGGCACTTTCGGAGGCAGCGTCCAGCCAGACGGCCAGTTC
>JANNGQ010000139.1:0-5049 GCA_031403975.1 Planctomycetota bacterium | reverse complement strand
GAGATGGATCAGGTCAACGGAGAGTTCCCGCAGACGGATGTGGTATTGGTCGTAGGCGCCAACGATGTGGTGAATCCCGCGGCACGTGACGATCCATCAAGCCCCATTTACGGAATGCCGATCCTCGACGTGGACAAGGCGCGGAACATCATCGTGCTCAAGCGGAGCATGGGGCACGGCTTTGCGGGGATCGACAACGCGCTCTTTTATCACGAAAAGACGCGGATGCTCTTCGGCGACGCGCGGCAGTCGCTGACCGAAGTCGGCCAGGCGCTCAAGAGCGTCTAGCACAAGCTATCTCAGCCTCCGGTGTCAGTCGCGCCGCTTGCCGCCGTGTACGCGATCACGCCGACGAGCACGAGCCCAAGGCTGATCATGCTCGCCAGCACCGGGCGGCGTATGAATCTCTCGGCGAACTGCATCAGTAATTCCCTCTCACGTAAAACCAAGCACGGGTGTCGGTCCCGAACATATACCGAAACAAATGGTTCGGCAAGACAGCCATGAATGCCCGGTGTTTTGCGGAGCCGAAGTCTACAAGGTCAGCGGTTGAACGCGAAGGTATCGCGATAACGGTGGCGCTCGCCGAGCACGGCAGCGGTGACGATTTCCGCCGCGATCGCGCTCATCGGAATTCCGTTGGCGCCGTAACCCAGCGCGAAGTGAACACGAGGGTCGCCGTCGGGGTGTGCCCCGACGTAAGGCAGGCTGTCGTCGGTCTCGCCAAAGGTGCCTGCCCACGCGTACGCCGGTTCCAGCTCGATGCGCGGAAAGAGCCGGCGGATCTTCTTCATCAGTGTGCCGGCTTTGCCGTCAATGCGCGCGTCTCGATAGGACGGATTCCGGAACGGAATGTCCTCGCCGCCGACCATCACGCGTCCATCGGGCGTCGTGCGCGCGTAGAGATAGGGACGCGCCGACTCCCACACCAGGCAGCGCTCGCCCCAACCGTCGAACGACTTGACCGGTTCGGTGACGACGGCGTAGGTGCTGTGGAGCTTGGCCATGCGCCGCGGCAGGAATTTCTCCGCCTCGTAACCCGCCGCGACGACGACGCTTCGCGCTCGGATGCGGCCGCGATCGGTGTGAATCTCAACGCAGGATTTGGTGGGCACGATGCTGTTCGCATCGGTGCGGCCGTACACTGAGAAATCGCGTGTCGCGCACCGCGCGAGCAGCGCATGAGTCAGGAGCCACGGATCCAGTTCTCCAGCGGCCTCGGACCAGAGAGCGGCGGGCGCCTTGAGGTCGACGATTTTCCGAATTGCGCTCTCGTCCAGAACTTCGCACGGGAGACCAGCCCGGCGGCGCGCCTCGCCTTCCTTGCGGAGATTCTTCGCGTGTCGGGACCGCGATGCGTAGTACAAGCTGGGCCTTCGCCGGAAGCCGACGTCTGCTTCGAGTCCGCGGGCCACGCGACTAACGGTTGCCACGTCTTCTTCAGACTGGTATCACGGTTGGCGCGAGCATCTGGAGTTTGCCGAAATCAGGACTACGGGAAGCCAGTAACTTCGTAGGGCAGGCTTCAGCCTGCCAGTTTCAACTTTGTAGGGCAGGCTTCAGCCTGCCAGTTTCAGCGAGACAACACTTCGATGGCGATGATGTTGGCAGGCTGAAGCCTACCCTACGCAGTTCATTTTTAAAGGTATTCACGCGTCAATGATTCTGGACGCCGACAGCCTGATGACATTATTCGGGGCCGTGGTGATTGCTGCTCCGGCCGTGTTGGTCGCGGTCCTGGGCGTCCCTGCGCTCCTCGGGATGCGACTCTCCGAAAGTGCAACAGGCCGGGCCAGCACGACGGCCGTTGCGGTCGGGCTGTTCGCCTGCCTCGCCGTCCTCGGGGTCATGCCGTACGCAGGCGGTCGTCCGGCGGTTGTTGATCTCGGGGAGTGGGCGGCGCTGCGTCCGCCGGGCGTCGACCACGCTCACTATCACTTTGCTGTGGAATTCGAGTTCGACGTGCTGTCCGTCCCGCTGGCTCTCCTTTCGTTCGTGCTTTGCGGAACGATCGGAGCATTCGCCGCCCGCTACCTGCACAATGAAACTGGATTCAATCGGTTCTTCGTGCTGTTCTCTCTGTTCCTTCTCGGAATGGTGACGGCCTCTCTGGCAGATACGATCGAGACGCTGTTCGTCGGGTGGGAGCTGGTCGGCCTGTCCAGCGCGCTTCTGGTGGCATTTTTTCAGGAACGGCCGGCGCCGCCACGGAACGGGCTGCGTGTGTGGATTGTGTACCGAATCTCCGACGCCGCTCTCCTGCTTGGGGCGGTCGTGCTGCATGACATGGTCGGCGCGGGGGACTTCGACAGGATTCTGGGTGACGCGCCCTGGCCACATGGAAGGGCGGCGCTCACGAATGGCCAGGCGACGGCTGTCGGGTTTCTCTTACTTGTCGCTGCTGCCGGAAAGTCGGCGTTGATACCTTTCAGCGGCTGGTTGCCGCGTGCGATGGAAGGACCGACCCCGTCAAGTGCCGTCTTCTATGGTGCGCTGTCAGTCCACCTGGGTGCATTCCTGCTGCTGAGGATGAACCCACTGATCGCAATGTCCGTCTGGCTTGCGATCGCCGTCGTTGTGCTCGGATTCTGCACCGCCGTTTATGCCTGGATTGTCGCGGCGGTTCAGACGGACATCAAATCGGCCCTTTCATTCGCATCTCTCACCCAGGTTGGGCTCATCGTGACAGAAATCGGGGCAGGACATTGGGTTCCAGTCCTGTGGTATATCGCGCTCGCGCACCTGATCGGGCATGCCTGCCTCCGGACGCTTCAGTTCCTTCGCGCTCCCACACTGCTTCAGGACTACCGGGTGTTGGAGAATGCAATCGGAGACCGGCTTCCGCGGCCCTCTGGTCTGCTCGGGTTTGCTCCGCGGAAGGTGCGAGCGTCGCTGTATCAGTTCGCCCTGGAGCGAGGCTATCTGGATGCGATTCTGACTGGCTGCATCTCCCGCCCATTCGTGCGTATCTTTGAAACGTGCGGGAATGTGGAGCGGCGCTGGGAGACCTACCTCAATGGCGACGAAATCCCGCTTCCCGCGGTGCCGTCGACCCTGCTCAACACTGTCCCCGAGCGAACCGGAACTCAAGCATGAGCGTGGATGCGTTCCCCTGGCTCGAATTGTCACTTGTGGTGCCCCTCGTCGGGGCTGCGTGCATGTGGATCGTCCGGGACACACAGTCGGCGTACCGGTGGTGTCTCGTTTTCGCGGGGGCGACCCTCGGATGTACTGTGGCGGCCTGCACCAAGTATTACGGTGGTCAATCTACACTTCAGACCCAGCCGGAACAGTGGGATTGGTCGGGCCTGCCGACTCTGGCCGTGGACGAGTTGAGCGCCCCGCTGTTCCCGCTCATCGCGTTGCTCCATTTCCTGATCGCACTGTCGACGGCCCGCACAAAGATGGCTCGGTTCTCGTTCGCCGGTCTGCTGGTCGGCGGGGCAGTGCGCCTTGCGGCGTTCGCGTGTGTGGCCCCCTGGCCGCTCGTCGGACTTCTCGCCCTTGACGCCGTCCTGCCATACTTCGAGATCAGGCAGAGGGGCAGATCTGCTCGGCTATACGCAATCCACGCAGGGTGGTTCGTCGGCTTGCTTGTGACCGGCTGCACATGCGTGGATGGATTCGGCTGGACCAAGGTTGGCTCGGTGCTGATCCTCCTCGCGATAATCGTGCGGACTGGAGCAATCCCGGCACAGGTCTGGGTGACCGACCTGTTCGAGAAGGGGTCGTTCGGAATGTCCCTGTTGTTCGCAACTCCACTCATGGGAGTCTATGCGGCGATCCGCCTGGCCTTCCCGATTGCTCCCGAGTGGGCTCTTGAAGCGCTTGGAGTTGTGACACTCGTGACAGCCGTGTATGCGGCCGGGATGGGAGTCGTGGAGCGGGACGCTCGGCGCTTCTTCGCTTACCTGTTCGTCAGTCATGCGTCGCTGGTGCTGGTGGGGCTCGGCCTGCATACTCCGTTCGCCGTGACCGGGGCGCTGGTGATGTGGCTGTCTGCAGCCATCTCGCTGACCGGGCTGGGGTTGACGATGCGGGCAGTCGAGGCGAGGTTCGGCGCGCTGGACCTGACTGAATACCGCGGACTGTACGACCAATCACCGGCCTTGGCCGTTTGCTTCCTGCTGACCGGGCTTGCGGCGGTCGGGTTTCCGGGGACATCCGGGTTCGTGGCTGCCGAGCTGCTGGTGGACGAGGCCGTTGGGTCGCACGAGGCGTTCGGCCTGGTGGTGGTCCTGGCGGCAGCCGTCAACGGCATCGCTGTGGTTCGGGCGTATCTCTTGTTATTTACCGGCCGCCGACACGAGACAGGAGTGGCTCTCGGGATTACGCCCCGGGAGCGGATCGCAGTGCTCACACTGGCGGTGCTGATCCTGAGCGGTGGGTTGATCCCGCAGACGTACCTCGAATCGCGGCATCGGGCCGCCGAAGCTGTCCTTCGCGATCGGCACGAGAATCTGGAACAAGCCGCCGAAAGGCACACGCAGAAACAATAATAGTCGAAGCTTGGCATTCCCAGAAAAGGAAATATCCATGACATCGCCGACCCCACCGGCCACTGCGACCTTGGCATGTGACCTGACGGCCGGCCTGGTGGTGTTCCTTGTCGCCCTGCCGCTGTGTCTTGGGATAGCGCTGGCGTCTAATGCCCCGCTCTTTTCCGGACTGGTTGCTGGGATCGTCGGCGGCATCCTGGTGGGGCTTCTGAGCGGGTCTCACAGCAGCGTGAGCGGGCCCGCGGCCGGGTTGACCGCAGTCGTGGTGGCGCAGATCGCTCTCCTTGGATCATTCCAGGCGTTTCTGTTGTCCGTTGTTATCGCCGGGTTCATTCAGATCGGAATGGGTGTCGCGCGGGCTGGGTTCCTTGCGGCTTTCTTCCCAACCAGCGTCATCAAGGGATTGCTGGCCGCGATTGGAGTCATCCTGATCCTCAAACAACTCCCTCATGTCTTCGGCCACGATCCGGACCCCGAGGGGGACATGGCTTTCAACCAGCCGGATAATCAGAACACGTTCACTGGACTCTTCGAGACCCTTGGCGACCTT
>JANNGQ010000138.1:0-3174 GCA_031403975.1 Planctomycetota bacterium | reverse complement strand
CCAGTCAGCGAAACGGAGTAAACGATATACCTGTATGGCCATGGGTAAAACCAACATATTCGGGTCCAGGTCCAATGCCCTAAGAACCATCGATTCGATTGAATCCGCGCTCAAATCGCTCGGCCACCAAACCGATCGCATTGGACACATCCGACAGCTCGTTACCCGACTTTCCGCCGGAGACCGCTGGGATCTGGTCTTCAACATCTGCGAAGGCATGTACGGCATCGCCCGGGAAGCACAGGTACCGGCGCTGCTGGAGGCGTATGACATCCCCTGCACGTTTGCCGATCCGGTCGTGATGTCGGTCTGTCTGCACAAAGGGCTGACAAAGACTCTTATCGAGAAGGCCGGCCTTCCCACACCGCAGTTTGCCGTCGTGGAGACTCCGGACGATATCGCCCGGGTCAGTCTGCCATATCCGCTGTTTGCGAAACCCATTGCCGAAGGAACGGGCAAGGGTGTCTCTCCGGCGTCGTGTATTTCTTCACTGTCGGAGCTGCAGGACGTCTGCGGGCCGCTGCTGCAGAGATTTCGTCAGCCAGTGCTGGTGGAAACGTATCTCTGCGGGCGAGAATTCACGGTCGGGATTCTCGGCAGCGACAGCCACGCGCGGGTGCTCGGAACTCTGGAAATTGTGCTGCTCTCAGACGCGGAACCCGGAGCGTACTCCTACGTCAACAAAGAGCGCTGCGAAGAACTGGTGCGTTACGATCTGGTGCGGCCTGAGCACGACGCGGAGGTTGCCGAAGCCGAACGCATTGCACTTGCAGCCTGGCGAGAACTCAAGGGCCGCGACGGAGGCCGCATCGATCTGCGTTCGGACGGCAGCGGTCAGCCATATTTCATCGAAGCCAATCCGCTCGCGGGTCTGCATCCTGAACATTCAGACCTTCCAATGATCGCCACAAAGGTCAGGATGAGTTACCAAGAATTGATCCGACAGATTGTAGATTCGGCCGCCAAACGTGTAAGGTCCAGCGAAACGGTTGAAACATAGTCGTTGTTCGCTCCGAAACTGTCAAATGTCGTCCGCCACCGGGTTTAGGGACTGCCGGATCAGTAGCGTTTCCTTGTGGGGCAGGCTTCCATCCAGCCTGGACTGGAAAACACGCCAGAGGTTTTGAATCGACGGGGCTGGCTGGAAGCCTGCCCCACGATAAGACCGACATTCTCTTTACCCCGGTGGCGGAGAACACTCACAGCGACGGAACGAATCGCAACAAGAAACATTTCACGATCACTCATGCACATCGTTCTTCTCTTCAACCATGTCACGATCACAGACTCGGCCGGCGACCTGGATGTTTTGAAGCAGGTAGTTGCAGTCGAACATTCACTGCGCGGGCTCGGGCATTCGACGGAGAGAATTGCCTGCTCGCTGGATCTTGATAAGACACGGAGATTATTGCGTTCCGAGCAACCGGATCTTGTCTTCAATCTGGTGGAATCTTTGGGAGGTACAGACCGACTGATGCCGCTGGCCACCTTGCTGCTGGAGTCGCTCAGCATCCCGTTCACCGGGGCGTCCAGCCTCGCGATGCTTACAACAACGGGAAAACTGGAGGCAAAGCGGCGAATGATTGCCGCAGACCTGCCGACACCCGCATGGATCACGGAAGTAGATTCGGCATGGCTGGGAACACAGCGGGGGCACGAATTGCCGGACAAAGCGATTGTCAAAGCGGTCGCCGAGCACGCGTCGCTGGGCATGACTGACGAGAGTGTGTTCTCGTGTCTCGAACGGAGTCCGAATGAAATCCGGCAACGCATCGTCAGCCGTTCCCAGGCCCTGAACACGCCGCATTTTGCGGAAGAGTTTATCGACGGCCGCGAATTCAATCTGAGCGTACTTGCCAGCGATGACGGCCCTGTTGTACTGCCTCCGGCAGAAATCGAATTCGTCGACTTTCCGGACAGCAAGCCCCGCATCGTCGGGCACAATGCAAAATGGCACGAACACACACACGAATACCGCAACACACCGCGCCGGTTTGACTTTTCTCAGGGCGACCAGCCGATTCTGGACGAATTGCAGGCGCTGTCACGCAGCTGCTGGACGGCCTTTGGATTGCGCGGGTACGCGAGGGTCGATTTTCGGGTGAACAGCGATGGGCAGCCGTGGATACTGGAAGTCAACGCCAATCCCTGCCTCTCGTCAGACGCCGGTTTCGTCGCCGCAGCGGACCGAGCGGGACTGACTTTTGATGACGTTGTGAACAGGATTCTCCGGGACTCGAACGGACTCCGATGATGCAGGCTCGTCCTTCAGAACTGAAAATCGGCAATCTGGGTATGACATTGCGCTACGAAGTCGTCGCGGGCGACATCCGCGCCGTGCGTGAAATCGTTGAGTCCACCGGGTTCTTTCATCCTGCGGAAGTCGACGTGGCCGCCGAGCTGGTCGAAGAGCGACTGCGGCGCGGCGATGCATCCGGTTATTTCTTTGTGTTTGCAGAACTCGACGGACGCGCGATCGCATATTCCTGTTTCGGCCCGATCGCATGTACGGCGAGCAGCTTCGATGTGTTCTGGATTGCTGTCCATCACAGCGTTCAACAACACGGAATCGGAAAACGACTGATGAACCTGACCGAAGAACTGATTCGCGCTCAGAATGGTCGCCGGATCTATGTGGAAACGTCCGGGCGAGACCACTACCTGCCGACTCGCCGCTTCTACGACAGTTGCGGATACGCCCAGGTCGCCGAACTTCCGGAATTCTACGGCGAAGGCGATTCGAAGGTCGTTTATCTCAAGGTTATCGGCAAATAGAACAGGAATTAATCGACGGAGTTGTCAATGCGATTGCAATGGGCGACGATCAAAACTCTTCAGAATCTGCTGCCGCGTTCGTTTTCCTGTCCCGAATGTTCCTGTCGGTCGCTCCCTGGTTCTGAGACGCAACGTGCCGATCCACTGCCAAGTCAATTTTCCGTGTCTGAAGACAGCTGAGATGCGCGATCTCGACTACCAGGTCATGGCTCACGCATTTGCCGCGCAAAACGAACTGGGGCGGCTCTTGTATCAGCAGCAGATGGCTTTGTAATAAAAGTAGTATGCAGCGGAACACTGCCATAGGTTTGCACAAGATGAAAATAGATAAACCCTCTTAAAAATTTTGCCTGTGCGAGGTATTGAATCCTCGTTGCAGCAGGCATATCAGCAGAAGGT
>JANNGQ010000137.1:0-1819 GCA_031403975.1 Planctomycetota bacterium | reverse complement strand
CGAACGCCTCATAGGTCTGTCCCGTCACGGCTTCAATGACTCGTCCCAGCAGGCAGTAGCCGACGTTGCTGTAGGCATATTCAGCCCCCGGATCAAAATCCAGCGGCTGCGTAAGCTGATAGCGGACCATATCGGGAATTCCCGCGAGACGATCCAGTTTCATGGTTCGTGTGACTTCGTCCAGATGAAACACGGTGTCGCGGGACTTTTCGCGATCCATCCCACCGGTATGCTGCAGCAAGTGTCGCACGGTGACTTTCTTCCAGCGCTCATCGGAAACGATGGCAGCCTCGGTGTCGAAGCGTTCAAACGGATGCTGAGCGAGGTAGTCCAGCACAGGTTTGTCGAGTTCAAGCTTCCCCTGTTGAGCCAGTATCTGCACAGCCACTGCTGTGATCGGCTTCGAAACACTGGCCAGCCGCATCGTGGCGTCCGGACTCATCGTTGTCTGTTTTTCGAGGTCGGCAAATCCGAAGCCTCGTTCGTACAGCAGTTTTCCCCGGTAGGCCACAGCGACGGTTGCCCCGGGGATGTTGTTGTCCTGCAAAGTCCTTTGCATCAGATCATTCAGCGGCGTCCAGCCGCGGCCGAGATCTCCCGACTGCGGCACATCGCCGGCCGGTACAATCAACTCCGCACCTCGCGATGCGGCCTGGACCCAGACCGCAGAGTGCAGTGTCTTGCGACCGATCGAGACGACCCGATGGACCGATAACTCATAACCGTCCTCGGAGTACTTCTTTGAATCATCCCTGAACTTCCGGGAACCCATATTGACCTCGATCACCCACGGCAGTTCCTCGGTGTTTTGCTTCGACGTCACATCGAACACCGTCTCTGAATCGGAGACTCGGACATCTACGTCAGCAATGATCTGCCGATCAGCGATCAGGGTTTCGACAAGCGCCTCCATTTCCTTTGACGACACTTGCCTGCGGACTGTCAGCTCATCCGCGAACCCTGAACAGGAGCCGCAGATCGTCGCGACAAGAAAAAGTGCCGGGTATCGACAACGCATTAAGTCAATTTCCAGAGTTGGACGGGCGGCGGGACAACCGTTTCAGAACGCCAGACGAAAAACCTCGGAGCAGCCTCTCCGGAAGAGACACTGTGACGGTCAGGTCCTGATCAATGCGGACACAAGTCCACGGAATCTGGCGTGAAGTACTTTCTGATTCAACCGGGTCGCAGCAGAATATGTCCCGAGTTCCGTCGGTGCTTCTGCACTCCACGTTGAGATTCACTCCTGACATTGCATCGTAAGAGGACTGTTTTTTATGACTCTGATCAAAGAATTCAAGAACTTCGCCATGAAGGGCAATGTTGTCGACATGGCTGTCGGGATCATCATCGGGACCGCGTTCGGTAAAATCGTGAGTTCGTTGGTGAACGATGTCATCATGCCGCCGATTGGGAAGATGGTTAACAATGTCAACTTCACGGATTTGAAATGGCATATCGGTCGGAAGGCCGAAGTCACGAAAGACGACGGCACCATCGAAGCAGCGAAAGATGTGTTCATCAACTATGGTACGTTCTTTCAGACCGTCTTCGACTTCCTGATCGTCGCTGCCGCAGTTTTTGCCATCGTGAAGTTCATGAACACCGCCAAAACCAGGTTCGAAACACAGGCAGCCACATCATCGGCAGCACCGGCCGCTCCTCCGGAGGACGTGCTGTTACTTCGCGAAATCCGCGATGCCCTCAAAACTCGATAGGCGACGACTCCGGGGCCTGAAAGCGTGATTGCGTCTGTAGCCGGAGTCGTGAGACTTCGGAGATACCCGGTCTCCCCCGAATTCTTACGTCTGGAACCGGA
>JANNGQ010000136.1:0-3420 GCA_031403975.1 Planctomycetota bacterium | reverse complement strand
CAGCGTTTCCACCAACAAGCTGTCCGCCTGCGTGATCTGGGTACCTGCCGAACGAATTCATCGTGACAACAACGCAGGGAGTCTGTGACTTCATTTCTGCGGTAGACACGCCCGCAATCTGGGAACTTAATATCTGGTATCACACACTCAACTGCGGCATGACAACCCGAATCAGCGGCGAGACAGATTTTCCATGCATCTACGGCGATCGAGTCGGCCTGGGACGTATTTATGTGCAGCTCGATAAGGATCAGGACCTGACCTATGACGCCTGGGTCGAAGGCTTGCGAGACGGCCGCAGCTATTGTGGCGACGGACTCAGCCACATTCTGGACTTTAAAGTCGACGAAATCGGCGTCGGTCAGCGAGTCGGAGACTCGGTCAGTCTGCTGAAACTCGACAAAGCACGAACCGTCAACGTGACATTCGACGCTGCGGCTCTGCTGGAAGAAACTCCAACCGAACTGACAGAAACGATCCGCAATCGCCGTCTGGATGAAAAACCGTACTGGCATGTCGAGCGAAGCCGGCTTGGCGAAACTCGCAATGTGCCGATTGAGATCGTTGTCAACGGCCAGGTTGTCGCGACTCGTGAATTGAAGGCTGACGGACACGTCGAATCGATGAGCATCCCTGTTGAGATCGCTCAGTCCTCATGGGTCGCCGTGCGAATCCTCCCATCGGCTCACACGAATCCTGTCTTTGTGGAAGTCGCCGGCAAACCGATCCGTGCCAGCCGTCGCAGCGCCGAATGGTGCGAAAAGGCGGTCGACGTCTGCTGGGAAGCGAAACAGAAGAACTTCCGAAACGAAGAACGCGACGCGGCAAGAGCCGCCTACGACGCTGCATTGGCGATCTACAGGGACATCAAGGAGCAGTCGACCGCCGACTGAGATAAAGCGGCACATCCACGCCACCGGGTTCACCCCGAATGGCGTGGACTTAGTCAGCGGAATGGCGCTAGCCCAATGGCACTCACTTTGGCGGATTTGCCACAGTGTAGAACGGTTGTCTCAACTGTTCCGCCTGCGACTGGATGAACAATTGGGGACAATTGTTCCACAAAGTGAGTGCCATTGGGCGCTAGCCACCGGTATTTGCTTTTGACAAATCCGCAAAAACCGGCGGCTAGCGCCGTACCGCTGAGTGTCAATGCGCAAAGCGACGACTGGCACCTCAGATCTCGTAGTCCTCTTCCCCATCACTCTTCGCTCCGAAGGCGGCTCGCAGAATCTCTTCCTGAGCTTTCACGGTTGCATCCGGGCCGGTGAGTTTCAGGAAATAGACGCCTTTGCCTTCGATGCTCAGGATCACGCCCAGCATCCGGTAACCTTCCGCAGGTACTGTCTTGCGCAGGACCGGCGGGCCGACCGACTTCTGGTACGTGCCAGAAATATTCGCGATGTGGTACGAGTTGTTGCCGACCGTGCCCTTTTTGATGACCGATTCGCGGCCGTCGGCGCTGAATTGCCCGACCCAGCGATCCAGATTGGCCGCGACGCCTCCTCCGTCACCGGCGAAGGTGGAAATTGCAAGCTCCCCTTTGTCTTTGTCGCCCTCGGCAGCCGGGATTTCATACGTTGCCAGGCGCATCGAGTTGACTGTGTCCGATTCAGCCCATGACTTCGGAAGATTCAGAACCATGTCCTTCAGCTTGACTTCAATAGTTTCTTCCGCAGCCTCCTTCTTCTTTTCGTCATCGGCTTGAAGCACAGACGAAGCCAACGTGACCACGGAACAGAGGCTCAGGAACAACAGACGACGGGACCACATCAGACAAGTCTCCTTTAACAGTATTCGATCTGTGGGGCAGGCTTTCAGCCTGCCGCCAACGCAAGCAAAACAGGGACAGGCTAAAAGCCTGTTCCACGGCTATTTCTGCACTTCCTTCTGCCGCGCGATCTTTCCGAACATGTGACCGCCGACCGGCCCGTGCTGCCAGGTTCCGGCGTAACGGCCATCGTAGAACAGGACACGGGCAGAGAATCCTTCGCCGAGTCCCGGCAGGCTGGCATTGGTCAGAGTCACCATGGGAGTATCGCCGGCCCATTCCATCGGCACTGTGATCGGCAGTTTGGTATCGAGTTTCCCGTACTTGATCCGGGTCATAAAGATCCACAGATTGTCGGTGGCCTTTGTGACGCTCTCAATCTCGTAACTTTCCGGCTTCAGTGGATCGCCGAGGGTTGCGGTCAGTGGTTCGCTCGAAAGCAGGTCCTCAATCTCGTAACTTTCCGCTTTCAGCGGATCGCCATCGTCCTTTACATCGATCGTGAATGTGCCGGTCAGGACGCACTTTTCCATCGATTTCGAAAACGCCGCCTCGCGTTCCGCGATGATCGCTTCATCCGATTTCTCGTCGGCACGCATCGGCGACGTCGATAAAAGAAGGTTGCCGAACAGGCAAATACTCAGTAAGCGAATTGAGTTCATAAGTGCTTCATCTCCAATGCAACAACCCCGCAGGCCCTGATGACCGTCATGATAGGCGTGGCGCGGGAAGACGGCAAACGGTGATCCACGCAGACACACGGGACCGTCAGGGAAGGATCAGGACATCATCACAAAAGATCGGGTCGCGAAATCCGCAAAGACTCCCGCCAAAGTCCCTTCTCCCCTTCCCAGGGGGAGAAGGTGGCCGCAGGCCGGATGAGGGGGTTCGCCGCAAGTTCAGGCGTATCGCCAAAGATGTGTTTCTTGCGATTGGAAGGACAATCACTCAATCCAAAAACAAGAACTCCTTCTGATTCAGCAGCACATGACACACGTCTCTCAGAATGGAGGAATCCTTCAGAACGTCTTCCGGCTTGCCGCCTCGTTCCGCAGCAAGCGATTCTGCGAATTCAGTCATGGATCTCAGCTCATCGTCGGAAGGCTGGCGGCAGAACGCCTGCAGGTAGGCGGACTTCAGGACTTCTTCGCCGCCCGCTGCAGCATTCGCCACAAGCCGTTTCGCCCAGGTCTCCGCCTGCTGATGCACGAATTCGTTGTTCAGCAGAATCAAAGCCTGAGCCGGCACATTGGACTGGCTGCGGCGACCGATCGTGCTGGCAGGTTGCGGCGTATCGAAGGCCAGCATGAACGGGTTCAGAAAGTTCCGGTGGACGCTCTGATAAATGCTGCGGCGACCGGCTCCGTCCAGAGGCCCGGATTCCCCCGGTCGGCCTCGTCCCTGCATGAAGCTGGTGAGATAAACAGGCACCGAGGGACCAAACATCGCCGGATCAAGCCGCCCGGAGACGGTCAGCATGGCATCCCGAATGGCTTCACCTTCAACGCGGCGAATGTTCGAGCGATGCAGCAGCTTGTTGATCGGATCGATCCGTTCGGCCACTTCATTCCGCTGACTGCTCATCCGATAGGCACGAGAGAGCGCGAGCTTCCGGATCAGTCGCTTCAATGCGGCTGACGGGACTGTCA
>JANNGQ010000135.1:0-3570 GCA_031403975.1 Planctomycetota bacterium | reverse complement strand
CAGGCGAGCAGCCAGACTGGGACGACCTGTTTCGACAGCAGATACCGCATGCGCTCCGGCTGGCCATTCGACTGACCGGCAATTCTCACGAGGCAGAGGACATTGTTCAGGAATCGCTGCTTCGTGCTGTCCGGTCACGGGATTCATTTCGACGAGACTGTTCGCTGCAGACATGGCTGAGTCGCATCGTGGTGAACGTATTTCGCACATGGCTTACAACGCGACGCCTGTCGGAATCGCTGACTGACGATGACGCAGCCGTGATTCCGGCTGCCGCACATCGGATGGAAGAAGCGGAACGAGTCGAACTGGTCGCCCGGCATGTTTCACAGCTTCCGGAGCGTCAGCGCGAGGTGCTGGTGTTTTGTGTTTACGAAAACATGACGGCGGCCGACGTCGCGGATCTTCTGGGACTTTCAGTGCAGAATGTGTACTCACACCTCAGCGCCGCCAGGCGGCAGCTTCGCGAATCTCTTCGGTGTCTTCTGAAGCCTGGAGCAGACTCATGACCACGAATCCCCCTGAGCAATTCGAACGCTCTGATGACGCCAACGATCCGCTGCTGGACCGACTGCTGTCTGAAGCCGAATGGCCGAGACCGGACGCCGGCGCGATCCGTCGCCTCGAATCATTCGTGACCACGGCGCTGGCTGATTCCAGAACGAATACAGCCCCTGCTAAACGCCATTCAGCGACACCTGGACGCCGAGATGGCCTGCGAAGTCTCATGCTGGCGACCGCAATAACGGCAGCAATGGTTTTGGCGTTTGTCGCCGGACGATGGACAACACCGGATGTTGCCGGCGGTGCGGCTTCGGCGGACAACGGAAAGCGACCGGCCGATGGCAGCAACGCCCGGGCGATGAGAGTTGAGACAGTGCAACCGGAGCTGGTGCCGGACCAGGATGCCGTCCTGTCACGCGGCATGGCCGCTGACGATGTCCCGTATTCGCAAGTTCCGACGGCTATGGATCAACGGGAGAACCTGCAGCCGAAGCCGGATCCGCTGACGGAGAAACGCAGCCGGCTGACACAGCGCGAACGCATGCGGCAGCAGCTGGATTCTGTCCTCGCCTGTCTTGAAGAGGACAGTGAGATTGATCCGGTCTGCTGTCAGTCGCTGATGCCGCGACGGGCAGAATTTGAGTTTATGCTGAGTGAAGTGATCCGCAGCACGACCGGCCAGCGACAGACAGCGGCGGTGACTGCAATGGGTTTTGTGGGAACAGACGGTTCCGTTCCGATGCTATTGGGATCTTCGGCAACAGGCGACCTGCGAACGGCGGCGATTGAGGCCGCGAAACGCTGCTCCAGCGAGCAGATGCTGGCCGGGCTTGTACTGCAGAAGGGCGATGCGTCACTTCGGAAAGAATTCCTCACGGAGCTGGCTCACCGCTCAACGCCTCAGGCCGCGCAGGCGTGGCTGTATCTGGTGCGGACGCCGGCGAGTTGTGAACTGTGCCTTGAGCTGGTCGATGAACTTTCGCCGGCTTTGATTGAAGCGTTGATTGCGGAACTCGATGCATCGCTGATCGACGATCGGATGGCCGCGATTCTGTCGCTGGGCCGTCGGGCCGATGAGCAGACTCTGAAACGGATGACAACGCTGTGTCAGCAGTTTCCCGGTCGCTGGGAACCCGTTGCGATTCTCATGTGGAATGGTTCGGAACCGGCGCTGAAGTCGCTGACCGCAATGCAGAAGGATGCTGAGCGATATGCCGTGCTGAGGACAGCAGCCGTTCAGCTGGAATCGTACGTCGGAAAGACTTCGCAGGTTCGGACCGGGATCGATGCACCATGAGTCCTCAAGTTGCAGCGCAAAAACGCATCGCCACCGGGCTGGCCCCGAATGGCGTGGACTTAAGCGGATTTCCGCCACGATGGGGCTCGTCCCCATCGAGCGATGATCGGCACCAGAGAAGAAGTCAGGAAGGCGTTTTCGCCACTGCGGAGCTTGCCTCCGCAGGGCGATGATCAATGGAATCACGGCTCCCTGCGGACAAGCCGCAATGGTGGCCAGGTGCCAATTCCGGGAATTGGCTGGTCATGATCCGCGCTCGACGGAGGCAAGCTCCGCCGGGGCGTTGAGTGCACAACACTCCTAAATCCACGCCATTCGGGGCGAGCCCGGTGGCGGGACGTTACACAGCAGTTACCAGTTGATTGTTTCTTTGAACTATCACGCTCTTCACAAAGGAAAACACCATGTCTCGATTTCGATTCGCGCTTCTGCTTCTTGCCGGAGCATTCACAGTCCTGCCCGCCGTCAGGGCTCAGAATGCAGGCGCTGTTGCCCCTGTTGCCGACGATGCGGACCGGCTGGTGGCCAGGTTTTACGATATCACGCTGCTGGCCGTGCCTCAGCAGCAGTTTCCGTTTGATTTCGGATCCGGTACGCGCACGGGAATGTCCTATCCTCTGATGGAACAAGGAGGCGGAGGCGGGTTCGGCGGCGGGGGTCAGGCGGGCGGGGGTGGCGGAGGCGGATTCTTCAGCCTGCCCATCGAACCTGCTCAGTTCGGGGGCGGTCTCGGCGGTGGCACTGGCGGCTATGACTCAACGGAACCGAGTCTCAAAGATCGCCTCGACAGCAACGGAGACACCTTGACATCACTCTTCGAAAGTAACGTCGCTCCTGACAGCTGGGCTACGAACGGTGGAGAAGGAACTGTGACGGAACTTGGCAACACGCTGTTGGTGCGGCAGACGGAAAAAATCCATCTCGAACTTGAAGAATTCCTGACGCAGCTCATAACGGCAGTCATCGGCAAGGGCACATACACCCTGGAGGTGTGGTGGCTGCCGAGGGACGAAGCCAATCGGGCGCAGCTGAAACAACTGCTGGGTGAAGCACCCGGGGAAGCCCCGGTCGCCGAACAACTGACGGCACTGTGCGACTCCACCGGCGGCTATCACGGGACTCTGCTGTGCCGCGAACGAGTGACAACTCACACCGCTTCGGGCACCCAGGTACCGGTGGTCGTCGGATCGATTCCGGTTGTCGGGGGTGGCGGAGCCGCTGGAGAACAGCCGATCGTGAAGACGCTGCATCTTGGACTCGTCCTGGAGGCCAGACTGTCAGCCGTCCCTGAATATCTCATCGGCCGAGGTGATGCAGCGAATTCTGAAACGCTCGAACTGACTTATCGATCGGCGATTACAAACCGCAGCGAAAAGGGCACGGAATGGCCGGCCTACGGACAGATCGATCGGTACTCGATGGGCAGACACGTCGCCGAAGGTGGCTGCCGGATCCGGCTCGGAAAACCAACGCTCATCGCATCACTCACCGAGCTGTCCTCAGCCTCTGACAACCCAGCCGGCCATACACCGGAAATGCTGATGGTGGTGCGAGTGACAAGATCGGAAAACTGAAGGAGTCTGTTTCCGTGAAGGATTTGTCACCGTGTAGAACAGTTGTCTCAACTGTTCCGCCTGCGACCGGATGAACAATTGGGGACAATTGTTCCACAAAGTGAGCGCCATTAGGCTTCAGCCTGCCAGTTTCGACGAGAAAACACGACGATCGGGATCATGCCGGCAGGCTGAAGCCTACCCTACGATTGATCA
>JANNGQ010000134.1:0-7944 GCA_031403975.1 Planctomycetota bacterium | reverse complement strand
GTTCGGGCGACGTGGAGTCTGGTCAACGCACTGGCCGGCACTGGCGCGGTTCCGGCGCGCCGACTACCTGGGTGATCCGGCTCGCCTGCTGGACGACTGCGTCCGCGACCTGGTTGAACAACGAACCGGTTATCGTCCGATGGGGCCTATCGGCTTGCTGACCAGTTTTCGGTACTTCGGATTCGGCATGAATCCGGTCAGCTTGTATTACTGCTTCGATGCGGCGGGAGAGCGGGTTGAAACCGTTGTCGCAGAAGTCAGCAACACGCCGTGGAATGAGAAGCACTGTTATGTGCTGGACTTCGCGACGAGCCATCCATCGTTTCACGGACGCTTACCAGCAGCCACGCTCGCCAGGGGCGTGGCTGAGTCAGTCGCGCCGACACTCGTGGCGAGTGTGGCTGCCGCGAGCGCGGAGTCTCAATCAAAGCCCCTGCGTTTTGACCACCCGAAAGTGTTTCACGTTTCGCCGTTCATGCCAATGAACATGATCTATCGCTGGTGCTTGACAGAACCGTGCGAACGGCTGACGGTCATGATCGAGAGTTACGCGAACGGCACCAAACGATTCGATGCAACATTGTCGCTGCAACGGCGACCGATCACACGCTGGCAGCTGGCTCGCGCGTGGCTGCGATATCCCTTGATGACAATGCAGATATTTCTCAGCATCTACTGGCAGGCGCTGCGGCTGTGGCTGAAGCGCGTGCCATATGTGCCCCATCCACGTCATGCCATTTCGGTGGCGACGGCAACCCAGCCACAACGCTCCTCCTCGAAACAACCGATATCATGAGCACTGCGTTCGCGTCCACAATTTCGAACAGTTCCACGAACTCGCCGTCCGGCATCGACGAGTCCGTCCCCAGGCCATCTGACTTGATCTGGGGAAATCGGCTCGCGCGGCGACTGCTGTTGCAGAAGCTGCAGGCGTTGAACGGCGGGACCATCCAGTTGACCGATTCGTCTGGCTCAACGACGCTCGGTCGCGGCTGCAACTTGCAGGCGAATATGCACGTCCACAACCCTGCGTTCTTCCGCCATGCCGTGTTGGGCGGAAGCCTGTCTGTGGCCGAGTCGTACCTGCGCAGCGATTGGGACTGCGACGACCTGACGACGTTCCTTCGGATTTTCGTGCGGAACATAGAGGCAACGGATCAGCTTAATCGCGGGCTGTCCCGAATCGCGAGGTGGGTCAACCGGATGTATCACCGCTGGCACGCGAACAGCAAATCGGGCAGCCGACGGAACATTCACGCCCATTACGATCTCGGCAATGAGTTCTTCCGGCTCATGCTCGACGACACGCTGGCCTATTCGAGCGGCATTTTTCTCACTCCGGCCAGTACGTTGCGCGAGGCTTCGCTGGAGAAAATGGATCGAATCTGCCGCAAGCTCGATCTGCGTCCGAGCGATCATCTACTGGAGATCGGCAGCGGCTGGGGTGGGTTGGCAGTTCACGCGGCCACGCAATTCGGCTGCCGCGTGACCACGACAACGATCTCGCAGCAGCAGTTTGATGTCGCGCGCCAGCGGATCGATGAAGCTGGGCTGTCTGATCGAGTGACGTTGCTGTTGCAGGACTACCGCGATTTGACCGGCCAGTTCGACAAACTGGTCTCGGTCGAGATGATCGAGGCGGTCGGACATCGGTACTTTGACACTTACTTTCGCAAATGCGGCGAGTTGCTCAGTCCGGACGGCACGATGGTGCTGCAGGGGATTGTGATGCCCGATCGGCGTCACGCGCAGTACTTGAAATCGGTGGACTTTATTCAGAAATACGTCTTCCCGGGCGGTTGCCTGCCGTCGATGAATGCGATTCTGGGATCGATGGCACGCACCACCGACCTGCGGTTCGTCCATGCCGAAGACTTCGGCACGCATTACGCTCAGACGCTGCGGGAGTGGCGGCAGCGATTTCAATCGCAGCTGAACGAAGTCCGCGAGCTTGGCTATCCCGACCGTTTCATCCGCATGTGGGACTATTACCTGAGCTACTGTGAGGCAGCATTCGACGAGCGTTACACGGGCGTCGTGCAGATCCAATTCGACAAGCCTCTGTGCCGGCGTGACCCGATTGCGATCGGCACGCGTGCGGCCGAACGGAAGTCAGCATGACACTCATATCCCTGGGGGTTCGCCGCGAAGTCCTGCCGATTCTCGAATCGACTTATGGTACTGACACCGCGAGACGCCGGTTTCAACGCTGGCGACTGTTTTTTCTCGCCGTTGCTGAGTGGTTCGGTTATGCAGACGGCATGGAATGGTTCGTGTCGCATTCGCTGTTGCAACGGAACGGGAGCAGCCCGTGACGCCGATGATTGCGACTTCGCTGAACTCGCTGCTGCTCCTCATCGCCACGATGACATGCGTTTGGCTGCTCAGCCTCGCGCGGCGCGACGCGAGCATCATTGATCCGCTCTGGGGTACGGGATTCGTTCTTGTGACCTGGTTCGTGCTGGGATCGACACCGCCCGCACAAATGCTCGAACGGTCGTGGCTGCTTGCCGCACTGACGACGATCTGGGGTCTGCGACTGTCGGCGTACTTGTTGTATCGAAACCTCGGACACGGCGAAGACCGACGATATCGGGTCATGCGCGAATATCATGGCCCACGGTTCTGGTGGGTCAGCTTCCTGACTGTGTTCATGCTGCAGGCCGTCATACTCTGGATTGTGTCGCTGCCGATTCAGGCTTCGATGGTGAAGTCGTCAGGATCGCCGCTCGGCTGGCTTGATCTGGCGGGCGTGGCACTGTGGAGCATCGGGCTGTTCTTTGAGGCAGTCGGGGATTTTCAGATGGCTCGGTTTCAGGCCGATCCTCAAAACTCTGTTCGAGTCATGGATCGCGGCCTGTGGCGACTGACTCGACATCCGAATTACTTCGGAGACTTCTGCGTCTGGTGGGGTCTGTATCTGGTCGCCGCTGCCGGAGGAGCCGCATGGACGATCTCCAGCCCGCTGCTGCTCTCGTTCTTACTGCTGAAATTTTCAGGAGTGTCATTGCTGGAGAAAACGATTACCAGCCGTCGCCCCGAGTACGCGGACTATCAAATGAGAACAAGCGCGTTCTTTCCGTGGCCGCCAGGAAAGTCTCGCGGCGATCGCTCCAGCAGCCGCCAGCGGTCGATCAAGCTTTGATTGACGGGTCTCTACGTTCGCCAATGCGCGTGAATCCCACACTCTGGCGACTGTCACGACGTCGCAGAACGAGATTGTCGGATCAATAGTGTGGCGCCAACTTTGAATTTTTTGGTAGAGATGTTTGGGTCGCCTGGTCGGGCATCCGGCGATCCAGACATAGCCACGTCAGAACATTCAAAAGAGGAATCGCCCGAATCCGTGAACCCCAAATATCAAAAGTCGTGCCACACCAGGGCGAAAGCCACCCGGTTGGCAGAATCATTTGGGGCAGAACGATGAAGTTGGATTCTCTGACAAGTCCCTTTCTTTTTCCATCATTCTGCCCGCATCGTTCTGCCATCGCTGATTCGACCCAACTTTGCCGCCATTCTCGTTTTCCGTTCAACGGGAGTGTCTTCGGAGAATTCTCACACGCGCAGTCGCACTCGCCTTGTCGTGGTGTGGCTCTCCGATGTTCCCGAATCAGAGACCGCAGAGGGGCTTGAACGGGAATGCAGTTTTCAGCCGCGCGGGCTCCTGAATCGATGGTAATATCCGGGATGTTATGGCAACTCCGAAAATATGAATCCCGTTCAGCGGTGGCGATCATGCAGCAGCCCAGAAGTTATCATCGAGCGAGCGACGTGCTGGTGGAGTCGCCCCGTCACGGAATATCGAGCGTGAATTTCCTGGTCGGGACTGTGCTCTGGTGCCTGGTGCTTGCGGCCTTGTGGTTTGTGTTGAAGAAGAATCAAGCCGAAGTGGCCCGTCGGCGAGAGGCACCAGCGGCGTCCTCGTCAACAGGAGAATCGGAAACCGTCAAATCGAATGAAACGGCGACCGGCAGCATCAGGATCGGTTTCCCGAGCCGTGAACTTCCCGACTTTGAACTGCCCGAATGCATGGGTGGAACGGTCAGCCGCGAAAGCCTCCGAGGACATCGCTGGGTCGCCAATTTTGTGTTTACGCGCTGCGCCGGACCATGTCCGATGATGACTCGTGACATGTCGGAGCTGCATCGCCGAGTCGCCAGAACCAATCCGGACTTTCAGTTTGTGACGTTCACCGTCGATCCGGATTACGACACGCCGGAAGTCCTGAAGAAATATGCCGACACGTTTCTCGCCGACCATGAGCGCTGGAAATTCGTCACCGGCAATGAAGAACCCCTGTACGACTTGATCCGCCAGGGTTTTGTTCAAGTGGTGATTCCCGAGGTTCCTGAGAAGCGAATCCCGGGATTCGACATCGCACATTCCAACCGGGCAGTGCTCGTGAATGAGGACTGCATTCCTGTGGCGACGTTTCTGATGAACGTTCCGGAAGACGTGGTGAAGCTGCGCCGCATCATTGAGGGCAAGGTCGAATTCCCGACACCAGGCCCCGGTCTCAGTGTGACTCCGGCAGAGGGCGAAAATCCATCGATTCAGCTGACTCTCACTCCCGTCGGTGGCGACGCAGTGGTTCCACCCGAGTCTGCTGAACCTGACCGGCCGGTCGAAAACCCTGCCGACAAGGCACCAGCGGAGTCTAAGTCTGACGAGTCGCCTCAAGCCCGCAACGATCGAATTGACCGGACGATCCCTGCCTGGCTGGCAAGAATGCCGTCCGTGAATGCGGCCCTGAATTCCGTCTGTACGGTTCTGCTGATCACGGGCTTCGTTGCGATCAGGAGTGGCCGACGGATCACTCATCGCAACCTGATGATCATGGCGTTTCTCGTGTCCGTGGTGTTCCTGGGATGCTATCTGACGTACCACGAGGCACTGTATCGCTTTACGGGATTGCGGGGGCGGGCATTCATCGGTTCGGCGCCGGCAACCCAAGTTTATTGGAGCATTCTGATTCCCCATGTCATTCTTGCGGCGACAGTCCCGATTCTGGCATTGCGAGTCTTCTGGCTTGCGTGGCGGGAACGCTGGACCGATCATCGCCGACTGGCGAGAATCACACTTCCAGTCTGGTTGTTTGTGTCGATCACAGGTGTAGTGATTTACGCAATGCTGTACCATTGGCCCTGGAAAATGGCGGCTGAGGAAGCGGTTGGTTGAACCGGCTTACGTTGAGTGCAAAAGGACAGCCCTGAAAGGCCATCCTGCGGAGACGACACCGATGGCGAAAACTCTTCGATTCTGTGTGCTCATGGCGGCGATCGCCGCTGCTTCTGGGGTTCTGAACAGTCCCTGGCAGAATTCTGCGTTGGCGTGCCCCGGCTGCAAGAACGCCAACGACACCGCCTCTTTGCGTCCCCGCGCTTACATGTACAGTATCCTGTTTATGCTGGCCATGCCGGCAACCGTGTTCACCGGCTTCGGGATTGCATTTTACCGCCTGTCACGCAAAGCAACGCTTGATCACCAGGCTTTGCTTGATGCTGCGAACGAATCGTCCGCCGCCGAGTCCTCGGAGGTATGAAACCTCGCTGATCAATGGCTCTGGTTCGACTGTCCCACTTCGCCGCCAGCAGCCTCGGGGACTGTTTTATCGTGAGGCAGGCTTCCAGCCTGCCTTGACGGTTCCTTCGTGCGCAGTCTTCCAGCCTGTCTTGTCGGTTCAAATACACATACGTTTTTTCAGGTCCAGGCGGGCTGGAAGCCCACCCCACAAAGAATCGCGCCTAATCCGAAAGTCCCGTCTGCCGGACAGCCGCATCGAATTCATCTCAGGAACAGAAATCCCTGAGATTCTGACAAAAACTCAACCGCATTCTGTGGCCAAGACCCGTTCCATGGCGATACTCTCATTGGCATGTTGAGATTGAGTCTCATTGTCGATTCAAATGAATGGCCCGTTTTCATACCTCTGAACCTGCGACGGTGGTCTTGTGAGCACGCTCCGACTGGCTGATGTGGCTCCTGGTTCTTCGGCAATTGTGACCGCGATTTGCGGTGCAACGCGAATCGGCTGTCGGCTGATGGAAATGGGTTTCGTGCCTGGGGCGGTCGTTGACGTGCTGCGAAGGGCTCCTTTTGGCGGACCGGTCCAGTACAGAGTTCAGGGAGTTTCCGTCTCGATGCGATCGACGGAAGCAGCCTGTGTTTCGGTCTCGTCGGCACAACACCTGTGTCCGATCGCGGCTC
This sequence comes from Planctomycetota bacterium, assembly GCA_031403975.1. Lineage (GTDB taxonomy): Bacteria > Planctomycetota > Planctomycetia > Planctomycetales > Planctomycetaceae > SXXK01. Next base: position 1,737 of record JANNGQ010000134.1, on the reverse strand, counting down.
ATTAGTGCCAGAATCTGCCGCGCTGTGCCAGTGTGGCCCGGACACATGTGTTCGAGTTTTCCTCAAGATCTTCCCGCCACGAGTTTCACAGTGTTCATGCCGTGACCTCGAAACTTACTTCCGGTTCGCCAGTTGATCGCCCTTTGCGAGTTGCCCTGATCGGCAATCCCAACACCGGCAAGAGCACACTGTTCAATGCGTTGTCTGGTCTTCGAGTTCGCACGGGCAACTATCCGGGCGTGACGGTCGAAGAACGCATCGGACGAGTTCACTGGGGTGGTCGTGATATCGAGCTGATTGACCTTCCTGGAACCTACAGTCTGTCGCCGAAGTCACCGGACGAAATGGTGACCGTGGAAGTGCTCACCGGTTGTGGCGGGAAGCCGCAACCGGACCTTGTCATCTGTATCTGCAACGCTGCCGCACTGGAGCGTAATCTGTTTCTGGCAACACAGGTGCTGGAAGTCGGACTCCCGGTGGTGCTCTGTCTGAATATGTGGGATTCGGCAAATCGCTCTGGCGTCGCGGTCGATACGTCGCTGCTCTCCAGCAAACTGGGCATCCCGGTTGTTCCAACGTCGGCGAGTCGCAGGGAAGGGTTGGATGATTTGAAGTCGGCCGTTCTGCGACTCCTCGATTCGGTGGGTGCCAGAGATTCGGACGGCAGAGGCTGGGTTTCGCACGGAGTGTCGGTCGATCCCGCATCGTTCGAAATGACGCAGTCTTCCGGCCCGAACAGCAGTGTCCGGACTCAAGGCGCGCTGTGCGATCCGATCAAGGCCGAAGTGCATAGGCTGTCCGACGTCCTCAGATCTAAAGCTGTTGCTGCCGAAAAGCGATCTTCGTTTCTGGTATCCCGCAGTCTGCTCGATCCCGGCGGCTCAGTGGAAATCATGCTCGCCGCCTGCGGAGGGCCGGAGTATCTGGCGGCCGTTCAGACATCGCGCCAGACACTTGCCGAACAGGGGCTTGAAGTTCCAGCGGCAGAGGCTCACCAGCGTTACCGGTTCATCGGAGAAATTCTGGCTGAAGTCCAGACGCGGTCGACCGACGGCAAGACTCAGCTCACCGACCGCATTGATTCCATCCTGACACACAGATTCTTCGGTCTGATCATCTGCCTGTGCGTTCTGCTGCTGGTGTTTTCGACGATCTACTGGTTATCGCAGCCGCTCAGCGAAGGCGTTGAAAATACAATTGGCGGGCTGAGCTCACTGGCCACATCGGCTATGGCTCCGGGGCCGTTTCGCAGTCTGCTGACAGAAGGAATCATCGCCGGAGTCGGCTCGGTGATTGTCTTCGTACCCCAGATCTGTCTGCTGTTTCTGTTCATCGGTCTGCTTGAGGACTGCGGCTACATGGCTCGCGCGGCATTCATGATGGACCGGCTGATGGCACTCCTCGGCCTGAGTGGTCGCTCATTTCTGCCACTCATGTCATCGTTCGCCTGCGCCGTGCCGGGAATCATGGCCACTCGTGTCATCGACGACCGCAAGGACCGTTTCGTCACGATCCTGATCGCTCCATTGATGAGCTGCTCCGCGCGGCTGCCGGTGTACATACTGATGATCTGGACGTTCATTCCCGATCAGAGGCTGCTCGGCGGCTGGCTTCCGCTGCGGGCCCTTGTGCTGTTCGCAATGAGCACACTTGGTCTGATTGTCGCTGTTCCGGTCGCATTGCTGCTCCGGAAGACGCTGTTTCGCGGTGAGCCGTCACCGTTCCTGCTGGAACTGC
>JANNGQ010000133.1:0-3290 GCA_031403975.1 Planctomycetota bacterium | reverse complement strand
TAACACGGCATTCGTCGGAGTCAGGTGGATCGCACCGGAATAGTCCGCAATTGCCTGATCGATCTCGCCCACGATCTGATGCACGAGGGCTCGATTGTAATAACCGAATCTGCTCGTTGTATCGTCTTGCACGAGTGCCGTGTAATAGCGGATCGCGTCTTCCAGCCGAACAACCTGCGATCGGGTAATGGAATTCTTTCCGAACCACAGCCGGTTGCCTTCCACTTTGCGAATGGCATAGGGGAGTTCAGCATATGCAGCGTCGCCGTTCTCGTTCTGGGGGTCGGCACCCATTCGTGGCATCACCAACTGGCCGATCCAGAGTTCGGGTTCCTCTGCTGCCTGAGGAACACGTAACAGCGTTTCTGCTTCCGCCAGAAGTTTTTGCCAGTCAGACTCGTGGTGGCTGGCGGCGACTCGCACTTGTTCAAGCGTGCTGCGGGCCTCATCCTGCCGGCCACTCTGCTGCTGGGTCATGGCCAGGATCGTCCAGACCTCGGCAGGCAGCGAGACGTTCTTCGCGGCGTGTAATTCCTTGCTGCGCGCCAAGGCGGAGAGGGCCTCGGTTGACTGCCCCAGTCGATAGTGGACCAGACCCAGCGTACTCCAGGACTCGCGGTTGTCTGGGTCGGTTGCACAGACTTCTTCCAGGTAATGCAAAGCGCGTTCGTATTTCTGCTGAGGCTGACCAGGCAGTGCGGCGATCGCCCACGCGGTTTCATTGAGTTCCTTGTCACGACGCAAGCTCTTGACGAGCCCAATGGCTGCGGCTCGCGTCTCGTCCGGCAGGGTCTGGTCTGCGTCGATCCGTGCGAGAATCTCAGACATCAGCGGCAGTGGCTCCGTGCGACGTCGAACGCGGAACGCCTCCACCATCTGCTCGGCCTCAACTGGCGGCGACAGTCGGCTGGCATCCCACCGTCGGACACGAATGTCACCGCTGAAGATGTCGCCCGACTCGAGGATCAGGCCGGTCCCGTTGGCGCTGAACACGATATTCCGCGCGGAACCGGGGAGTATCAACAATTCTTGCCAAGTTTCGGTGTCCCAAAGTTTGGTTTCTCCCCCCGATTCGCCCGCAAAATGTCCTGACAGCGAGCAGGTCGCAATCCGACGGCTGTCGGGGCTGAACGCCATCGCCTGAATGAGCGTGCCACCCGCGAGTGTCAATAACTCGCCTTCCGGCCGGTTCACGTCCCAAACTTTGATCGTGGAACTGCCAAAGCGATTTCCCGTCGCAAGCCACCGCCCATTTGGACTGAGCACGATGATCGTGGAGACGGCAGATCGAGATCTCATCTCGGGATCGCGAATGGTCTGCAACACTCGGCCCGAGGCAACATCCCACAGTTGGATCGCTCCGAGAGAATTATCCCATCCGAAAATCTGTTGGCCGTCAGTACTGAAACCGATCGCACTGACTTGAATGTCGGTGCGCGCCTTCCAAAGCATCCGCCCGTCCCGGGCGTCCCAAACCGTGAGCCTGGCGGAGGCGGAGTAGTCGGGGACGCCCATGATTCGTCCCCCGTCGGGACTGAACTTCAGGTCGGTCAGCAGAGAGGCGACTGTCTCGCTTTCCCAAACCTCGCGCCGCGTGTCGATCCCCCAAGTCTTGACGGCGCTCGTCCGCGCCGTGCCGGAACCAAGATTGATCATCGCGGCCAGTCGGCGGCCGTCCGGACTGAACACGGCCATCGACACATTGCGACGGACTTGGCGTTGGGCGCTGGATGAATTCGAGTAGAGCTGCTCGTACGCAGGGAGGCGCAGCGTGAGTTGCTCGGCACCCGAAGCCGTGTCCCACACACAGAGTTGCGCGGCACTCAGCAAGTCACCGTCCTGAGCCACGGCACACGCGGCCAGGCGGCGAGCATCGGGACTGAACTTCAGCCATTTGATCGGGCCAACCAATTCGGCGGTCTGATGCAGCACATTCCCCGCCTCATCGCGCACGGTGATCACGTTCTTCCTGGTATCACGTGCGAACGCATCGGGGTTGACTGGTACATACGGTGCGGTCGCGATCTGCTTGCCGTCGCTGGAGACGACAGTCAGCAGGCGGGACGCGATTGTCGCCGCCGACAGCCGCGCCGGTTCGGGTCGAATGGCGGACACATCCCAGGTTTTGATGCGGGAATCGTCCGCCACCGTGAAGAGTCGCTGGCTATCGAGGCTAAAGCTCAGGGTGGACACCCGGTTTGAGTGTCCCCGGAATTCTACCGGCTCGCGATCCCCTGTGGTGCGATACAGCTTCACCGAACGCGGGCGACTTTGAGAGTTGACGGCCAGCCATTGGCCATCGGGACTGAACTTGGCGACTGACCACGGTTCGGGATGCGGAAACGAAAACAACCTTTGCCCCGTGGAGGTGTCAAATATGCCTCCACCGCTTTCCTGGGCAGTGCTGAAGGACGAATTCCCAGTTCCCGAAACGAATAACCGCTGGCCGTCCGGGCTGAATTGGAAGGAGGCCAGTCCCGCGAGGGGAATCGTGACGGCTTTGTCGGGCGACGCCACTTCCAGGATCTTGATCGCCTCACCGGAGGCGACCTCTAGGGTCGCGGCGGGATGGCTGGCGAAGGCGATCCGCGAACCATCGGCGCTGATCGTCACACTGGAGATTCGCTGGCTGGGGAGGGAGATGGCGGCCAATTCGTCACCGGTCCCGGTGTTCCAGAACTTCACCACGGGTTGCACGGGGCCGTCGCCGTCGCGTTTCCCGACCGCCGCCGCGAGGCGAGTGCCGTCGCCGCTGAACCATAGTTCGCTTTTTACGGTAGCCAACTCCAGGAGACGATCGACGCTCATTGGTTCGTTGATCGTAAAGAGCGTTTTCCCGGCGGTTATGTCCCACACCATCAATTTGACCGCGCCGTTTCGGTCGTCGATCGTCACTGCCAGCCGGGTACCATCGGGATGCCAGGCGCACGAGACGCTGCTGGATCTGCCATCGGCGGATAAATTGAACACATGTTGTTCCACTCCCGTCGTGATGTCCAGGACTTGGAGAACTGGGGGTTTGTTGATGGAGTCCCCGCTTGGCGCACGCACCAAGGCCAGACGCTTGCCATCGGGGCTAAACGCCCGAGCGTACGATACCGAACGATCCAGCTTCACGGTCCGCAGGTCCGAATGACATTGGCGGTTCCAGTAGTGCCACTCGAAGCCTCGCAGGTCAGCTTGTTTCGGCTGAGGGCGATGGGCGTTGAGCAGTTCGATGACGCGGCCGACATTGTCGGCTTCCCAGGCGGTTTGAACCAGATTCATGTCGCTGGTGTAGAGCATCCGCC
>JANNGQ010000132.1:0-13741 GCA_031403975.1 Planctomycetota bacterium | reverse complement strand
GAAGTCGCTGCAGGAATGCAGGCGTGATGCCTGAACACGAAAAGGCATGTGTTTGGACAGCAGTCATGAGGAGCCCAGCGGAAATCGAGTTGACAGAGTTCCAGTTTGGTAACGGAACAAGTTCAATTGGTCCAGTCGGTGAGAATCATCGCGCTCCCAGAGAAGAATGCGTGACCGTTGACGATGTGGTAGACAATGGGGTTCATGATGTCTGGTTTGCACTTGTGGCCGCAGAGAATCCCCGCCGGCGGAGCGGCGGGACAATAGTACGGAGCGCTGCAGGCCTATCGAACAGCACCGAATGCGCCAAAACAAGAGTAATTGTGCAGCAGCCCGACATGCGAGAATCGTGGACTTCTGACAGAGAGGAGTCGACTGATTCACGAATGTCCCTGACGCAGTTTAAGAATCGAATACACCTCAAACGACTTCTCAAAGAAATCGCGAAGTCCGCCCGCCGGGATGCGGCGATTCTGGAACCAGATGACGACGCAGTCACTGCAGGTTTCCACACAGAGACCGTCGAACGTGGTCAACGCCGTTCGTCGCTCTGCATCAAAGAAGTCCCGAATGGCGGTTTCTATCGTTCCCGCAAGCACGAACTTTTTCGAAAACTCGGGTGAGTCGTCGAAATCAATGTCCTGAGTGCCAAACATCTGAGTCAGCTTCGACAGCCAGCCTTCGGGAGAAAGTCGGAACTCGGGCAGTTTCAATTCCTGTGACCAGAACATCGCGACCGTCTGGTGGTACGTGTGCGAGTGCTTTCCGCTGCCGGTTGTATAGGAGTAGTCGTACAGCAGCACCTGCAAGCCTTCGACCTGCCGCCGCAGCACGTTTCTGACTTTTCGACCGTGCCCGGAATTGAACAATGCAAAGCGGCTCCGGTAGCCATCCGTGTCCGCAGGCAGCGACTCCAGAACCTCAAAACCGAGCTCGACCGCAGCTTCCCGGATTTGCCGTGTCCGCCGCTGCTCGAACCAGACGGCGACTCCGATCGCTGCGGCAACGAGTGAGACAACACCTGCAAAAATGGCCCAGATCGGGATATTCATCGTTAAATGCGAAACGGAATGGGTGTGAAACGGGCTTCAACGCAGCAAGCACAGCATACCTGCATCAACGCGCGATTACACGAAAGCGCCTCGCGGAAAACAAGGGCATTGCCTTGATTGAATTGACGAAACTTTCATGGACACGAGACAACACAATCGAAGAACAGAAACCCGAGGCCAAAGCGTATGGCTGTCAGCCGAACGCGCTAGCGTCGGGCCTTTGCCCTTAAGCGGCGAGTTGCACATGAATCACTCAGTCACCGTCCTCATGACCTGGACAACTTATGGTACCTGGCTTCCCGGCGATGGCCGTGGCTGGCGAGACCGAACCGATGGTCCTCAGGTTCCGGCGGGGCTTCTGGAAAATTGGTGTCGAGAGCGACTCAGCGGAGAAGTTGTCCTGCTGCAACCTCATGATCGAAAGGCTGTAGAAGCGGCGTGCCAAAGTCACTGTGACATTCGGACGTGGAAGTTGCTGGCCGTAAATGCCCGAACAAATCACGTCCATGCCGTTGTCGTCGTCAACATGGCCCCGAAAAAGGCCCGTGACCAATTGAAAGCCAACTGCACCCGAGCCTTGCGTGTGCAGCCCACTCCGTTGATTCGCGATCGCACCTGGACACGAGGAGGTGATTGCGAGATCCTCGAAACCGAAAACGCGGTCACTCAGGCGGTAAAATACGTACTGGAAGGCCAGGACTGATACGTTGCAATCATGCCGCAAACACCAGACTACAACATGATCGAAGAACAGAAACCCGACGCTAGCGCGTACGGCTGTCAGTCAGACAAACGCTAATAGCGGTAATGCGCCGGCTTGAACGGTCCCGTGATCGGAACACCGATGTACGCCGCCTGATCCGGAGTCAGTGTTTCGAGCTTGACGCCCAGTTTGGCAAGATGCAGACGGGCGACTTCTTCGTCCAGTTCCTTGGGCAGCATGTGCACGCCGACTTCGAACTTCTCGGATTCGGTCCACAACGCCAGTTGAGCCATCACCTGGTTCGTGAAGCTGTTGCTCATCACGAAGGACGGATGACCGGTGGCGCAGCCGAGGTTGACGAGTCGCCCTTCGGCCAGCACGATGATGGCTTTGCCGTTTGCGTAGACATACTTGTCAACCGGTCCGCCTTCGTCCGCTGCGGTCTTGATGCGGATCTTGCGGATCGTCTTGCTGTTGTTCAGGTAGGCGATCTGAATCTCAGCATCGAAATGTCCGATGTTGCAGACGATCGCCTGATGTTTCATCTTGTCGAGGTGACGAGCACAGATCACATCCTTGTTGCCGGTCGTGGTCACAAAGATATCACCCTGCGCGGCCGCTTCGTCCATCGTGATGACCTGATAGCCTTCCATGCAGGCCTGCAGAGCACAGATCGGATCGATTTCCGTGACGATAACCCGGGCACCGAGTCCGTCCATGGCATCGGCACAGCCCTTGCCGACATCGCCGTAACCACAGATCACCACCACTTTGCCGGCGACCATGACGTCGGTGGCCCGTTTGATGCCGTCTGCCAGTGATTCGCGACAGCCGTACAAGTTGTCGAACTTGCTCTTGGTGACAGAGTCGTTGACGTTGATCGCCGGCACCGCCAGCTTGCCGGCTTCCAGCATCTGCTGAAGACGATGGACACCAGTCGTGGTTTCTTCAGAGAGTCCCCTGATGCCCTTCAGCAACTCCGGGAATTTTTCATGCACCATCGTGGTCAGGTCGCCGCCGTCGTCGAGAATCAGATTCAGGGACTGACCGTCGCGGAAGAACAGAGTCTGTTCGATGCACCAGTCGAACTGTTCGTTGTCCATGCCTTTCCATGCATACACGGGAACTCCAGTCACAGCAATGGCAGCCGCGGCATGGTCCTGAGTCGAAAAAATGTTACAGCTGGACCACTGTACTTCGGCGCCCAGCGACGTCAATGTTTCGATGAGCACGGCGGTCTGAATCGTCATGTGCAGGCAGCCTGCAATCCTGGCACCCTTCAGCGGATATTTGCCGGCGTATTTTTCCCGCAGAGCCATCAGCCCCGGCATCTCAATTTCCGCGATTTCAATTTCCTTACGCCCCAGTTCGGCCAGTTCGATATTTGCAACTTTATAAGGAAGGGCGGAGACCATGCTCATGAAACAATCTCATTTTTTCTTGCGGAGTGCGGAATACGATCAGACCACTTGTCTCAGGTCAGACCGTGAGGAACGCCGGGCGCATAACCGGGGTTCCTTCGAAGTTTCGGCACAATAGGGAAACGCACAGCCGGAACGCAAGACGCACTCTACGGAACTCTGCATTTTCGCGTTTCAGATACGTGATTCCGGGGCGCGAAATGTGTGGCAACCCTGATCCGACGGATTATTGGTTTCCAGACAGGGCCAGCGTTCCCTCCAGTGGATTGCTGCCCTTGCGATACACCTGACATTTCATGGCATTCGTCTCCCGGACTCGCGAGTCTCTGAGGATATGCATCAGATCTTTCGCGCCCAGTGTCTCCCAGCCATCGAGCCCAAGCAGAATGTCACCTTCACGTACAAACCTGGCCCCCGCGCCATTCTGCCGCACGGAAACAACCCGCATCCCTCCTTTGTATTGCACGGGTTTCTTTGAACCGGGATATGAGCGGCTGGACACTTCGCGACGCTCCGCATCACTCAGGCCTTCCAGGCGAAGGCCGAGAATGTCCCAGGCACGGATCATGATCAACTCGGTCGGATCAGCAGCCGCGGCCTGTGGAAGTGCAGTCTGTACCTGCGGAAGTGCGGGCAGCGACGGGATTTCGGCGGTCTTCGGTTCCTGAACCGCAACCACAACGTCCTGTTGCGAAATATCCTGCTGCGAAACGGCAGCCACCGCAGTGCCTGACTGTCGGCCGATTCCGACCGTGAACTGCAACGTCTGTTCTCGGCCCTCGCGGTCAAGTACGACATCGACAACTTTACCGCGTGGCAAATCGAGCAGGGATCGTTCGAGGTCCGTACCATCGAGGATCGAGATGCCTCTGATACTCCGGATGACGTCACCGGGCTTAACACCGCACAGATCCGCTGCGCTGCCGGAAGCAACCGCATCGACGACCAGCTTCTGCGCTGTCGACGATTTCGCATCGGTCGTGGCAAGACCGTGCGGTGTCCCGTTCAGCCGCTCCACACTCATCAGCCTGGCAATCGTCCTGCGTGCGTCATCGATCGGGATGGCAAATCCGATCCGCTGAGCCTCTCGGCGGATCGCGACGTTGATGCCGATCACTTCGCCGTTCAGATTCAGCAGTGGTCCTCCGCTGTTGCCGGGATTGATACTGGCATCGGTCTGAATCAGATTCTCGTAAGACTGCGTCTCGTCGACCTCAACATCCCGGTGCAATGCACTCACGATGCCGGATGTGATAGTGTGTTCGTAGCCGAAGGCATTGCCCACGGCGTACACGGTTTCCGCAAGCATCAGATCCGACGACGTGCCGATATGCATGACGGTCAGAGGCTCGGTCGATGTCACTCGAATGATGGCCAGATCGTGCTTTCGGTCGTAGGAGACAGGACGGCCCTCAAACGTGTCTCCGCCGTCCATTGTGACGGTAATCGTTTCAACGTCCTGAATCACATGGAAATTCGTGACAATATAACCTCGCTCATCGACCACGACTCCCGTACCCATGCCGGTCACCTTACGCGACTTCGGCGTGAAGAACCGCGACTCCTTGTCGTCCGGAGCTGTCTTCTCCGTATGGATATTCACGACCGACCGGCGCGACAGCTGAACCGCGCGGACGAGCGGCGTTTCGCGAGTTCCTGTGTCCTGGGCGATACAGGCGGGAAACACGCAGGCCGAAAGTGCAGCGGCTCCCACAATGCTTCGCAGAATCAGTCCGCACATTCAGAACCTGCACAGTCTTGGGAGCGAGGATGCTCGTGTCCGTTCGGTGACTCTGAAACAGGCTTCGCTTGGCAACCTGAGGCCGATTGGCCCATCGATCCGGCCAATCGAGATGCCTGGCCTGTTTATGATTCACCCGTGCCTGGAAGCCGGTCACCCGGATTCTCTGTCGTGCATCGACTTCGCAGGATTTGCCGCTTGAACTCAGGAAAGGCGGGACGCAAACTCCATCCCTGTTTAACATCTGTCAAACAGGGTAACTTGTAGAGCGTGGGTTTAGACAGATTCCTGCAGGTATGGAATTCCCCGAACTCACCTCAACTCGTTACAAAACACGGCGATGAAGCATGTTCCGCCGTGTTCAGATTAATAACTCTGATCGTTTGTCCCGGGCCTCATCTCCTCCAAAACGGTGATTTGTGCCGCTTTGAACTGCGCGGTGACGACGTTCTTGGGCGATGTGACGAAGAATTCGCATTCTTACTGAGCATACTGGAGAGCGACCATGAATGAGCCTCTCACTGTGACCACGACGCTGCAGCAGGGCCGCGGTTTAATCCGCACCAAGAAATACGCGGAGGCGATCGAACTTCTGCAAAAACTGCTGGAGACCGACCCGAAAGAGGAAGATACCCTCGAGATGCTGGGGATGGCTTACTTCTTCGGCAAGCAGTATGAACCGGCGCGCGAGACGTTTGAGCGGCTCACGAAGGCCAACCCGATGCATCTGAACGGGTGGGTCAATCTGGGAGCGATTCTCAACAGGCTGGGCGAGCACAAGAAGGCCATCGAAGCCCTTCGCCGTGCTGTGCATCGGGATCGAAAATGCGCCGAAGGATTCTACAACATGGGCATCGCGCAGCGTGCCCTGAACATGAACACCATGGCGATTTCGGCGTACAAGGAAGCCGTCAAGCTGAAGCCCGATCTGATCGAGGCTCATTTGAACCTGGGCAACATCTACGCCGAATTGAAGAATATGGGCTTGGCGCTGCAGTGCTTTCAGAACGCATTGAAGCAGGACCCGAATTCCGCCAAGGCAAAGGCCTCGCTCCAGAAGGCTCAGTTGAATCAGAAAACGGCTCGCAAAGTGGCATCTCCATTTGGCCGGCTGGTCGACGTCGCGGAACTCGATAAGCAGCTCCGTGCGACCGGCCCACGTGTCCTGGAAGCAGCCCCGCGGAATGCAGAACGTGAACTTGTTCAGGTCGTCACGAAAAAGATCCGCCACAGTGCCAAGGAACTGGTTCCGATTCTGGAAACATCTCTGCACGCTCAGCTGCACCGGTTGCAGCGCATCGTGCTGCAGACGGAGAACCGCCTGTCGTCAGCAGAACCCATCGAGTTCTTTTCACAGACGATCGGCGACATCCATCGCCTGAAAACAGTCGTGGCAGAAGGTCTCGGCGAGATCCGGGAACATCTGGCCGCCAGCGAATGAGAGTCGCGATTCCGGCCTGTGTTGCAACACCGTTCAGTGAGCCAGCAGTTTGATCTGCTCCGCTGACAGTGCACCTCGGTAGACCCGAACATCCGCCATTTTTCCCTGAAAATGATCCTGAGCGCCGAAGCCGATCCGCAGCGGCTGCTGATTTGTGATGTCCAGGTGATCCGGCAGCCGACTGTCTGATTCTGCTGCCAGCTGACCGTCAATGTACAGGCGCAGCCGGCCCGCTTCGCGCACGGCAGCGATGTGATGCCAGCCCCCGGGAAACAACGTGTCGTACGTCACATTCCGGCCGGCTTCGATCGAGAGAACTCGGCCGGACGGCAGCGTCCCCGTGAACAGCCGCCCCTTGTAAACCGCCATCGACCAGGCTCGGCGGTACTTGACATCCGGTGTGTGATCGACGCGGCCGATGCTGGTCCAGTCTGTGCCGCCGTCGTAACGATAGACGTGAGCCAGTGGCAGCGTTCCGCCGTACATTCTGCCGTTGTACACCAGCAACGGCATCGCCTCGAGTTCGCTGCCGAGCTTTCCGGCGTCCTCCCAGGTCGTCCCGCCCGAGTATCGAAACACATGCGCCTGAGGCCACTCGCTGACAAACAGGCGTCCGGCGTGAACCGCGAAACCATACGTCTGAGTCGCGTTCGGGATCTTGCCGACTTCCTGCCACGATTCACCATCGAAGCGAAACACCAATCCGTCGTCGTAACAGGTTGCAAACAATCCTCCGTTGAAGACCGTCATCGCTTCCACTCGCCGGCCTTCCGGCGTCGGACAGGCCGTCCAGGTCCGGCCCCCTTCGTACCGAAAGAAACCAGCCGGCCTGTAAAGTGATCCGGCGTAAAGTGCTCCGCGGTATTCAATCAGACTGGCGACTGCTTCCGTTTCCGGTGACAGCGCACCGCATGGAATCCACTTGTCGTCAGTTCCAAGCCGAAACACCTTGCCGCCGAAATTCGGATTTTCTGATTCCGCGAGCGATGAGCCAGCAAGTCGATATTTCGATGATGCGACGAACAGCGATCCGTCAAACACGGTCATTGCCGAGACCGCATTTGCAACATCAGGACTTCCCAGATCTGTCCAGCGGTCGTTGCTGTCAAACCGAAACACATGCCCGGCTTCGTCAGCTCCGGAACTGCAGGTCGACGCATAAAGCCTGCCGTCATGCACGCACAACGAGAATACATAGACCGCAGATCCCAGTCGGCCGTGATCGGTAAACTCCGGTTCGAGGCGTCCCTGGTCGATTCCGAAATGCAGCTGCTTTGTATTGGACTGCGAGTTCGTCACACCGCCGTGCGAGTAAAGTCCCAGGTGAAATCCCGTTCGCGTCTTCGGATCATACTGACTAAGGATGTCTCCCGGCACATCATCAATACTGTCCCGGATGCGGACCCACGCCGCGACGGAAAACGGTGCTGTCCCGAGTTTCAACGATTGAGTGTCCGCGATATCAACCACGGACGTGCGCCCATCAAACGTCGCCGCGCGGAAAAGGCTCTTCGTCGGCCCGTCAGCATTGAATTCAATCGCCGTCGCAATGGAAGGTACATGGCGGGCAGAATGATCGGCAGCGTCATCCTGCAGCGGCCAGTGGCCGATCAGCTCTGTCTGTCCGGCAACCACGTTGCCGAGAAGTACCCATCCCAGACAAATCCGGCAACATCGCATATTGGTATCCTCCGCGAAGAGGATATGCTACAGCGACACAGGCTGCCATTGCCTGCAATGTTCGAGGAGAAACGATGGTCGACTTCAATTCAATTCTGGAAGCCGCGGGACGCCTTTCGGGTGCAGAACAGCGTCTTCTGGTTGATGCCCTCCGGGAAGACGGTCCGTCGACTGATACCGATCTGCATCCGGATTGGGAAGCCGAACTGCACAAACGCATTACTGCGATTGAGTCAGGAAGTGTAAAGTCAATTCCATGGAAGTTGGTTCGGGAGCAGATTCTGCGGCGATTTGAAAATGCCCCAACCAGTTAATTTCGGCTCATCGGCAAATGAAGTGCGCAGCATAGAAATGGGCATTTGTCGTCTGAAGTCTCAGAGGGCCCGCGATTCCGGACCAAAGGTCCACCCATTCCAATAGCCTGGGCCAAGCGACAGCGTCGGCCCAGGAAACAGACACCATGTAAACATTTCAGGCCCAACGGGCCGGCCATTCGGGTTTTGCTCGGGCGACTCTCATCGACTGGTTGGCCCGTTGGGCCGTGGTGATGGATTGACGCTCGTTGACCTGGCCCGACGCTGTGCTTTGGCCAGGCCATTAGAACGTTTGGGCCGTTGGCCCGGAATCGCATTGCGTAGAGCAATGCAGAATTCGCAGGAATTCAGATACCCCGACGTCACGGTGGATCCCGATGCGCTGGTACGAAAGCAGGAGCAACCGAGCCGCCGCAGAACTTGCAGCTGAGATAGCCGCAACTGTCGAATCGATCATGGAAGACCCGGAGCAATTTGCGACGACATTCGCCAGTTGCCGGCAGTGTTCCCTGAAGCGATTTCCTTACAGCGTTGTATTTGCACCGGGCCCCGCTTCAATTCTGGTCGTTGCTGTCGCACACACGAAACGGCGACCGGGATACTGGCGCCGCAGGCGATAAGTCGGCCTCAATGGCCTCTTCGGTCACGGTAGTCCAGCTGGCCCTGCCAGCCGAGTTTGCGATGAAGAGTCCCGTAGTAACTGTGTCCGGGCAGACGGATCAGTTTCAGCGTCGGCTCTGCCCGGCGGACTTCGATGTGATCGTCGGTACTCAGGGCGCGGCTGATCTGGCCGTCCATGACGACCATCACTCCGGGCGGCGCGTCCTTGACGGACAGTCGAAACGTGCGCTCCGCCGATTCTACAATGGGACGCACAGTGAGAGTGTGGGGACAGATCGGCGTAATGGCAAAAACCTGCAGTTCCTGTCGCAGGATCGGTCCACCGGCGGAAAGATTGTGGGCGGTTGATCCCACCGGTGTACTGATAATCAGTCCATCGCAGGTAAACGTGGTGATATCCTCTTCGTCGATGCGAAGGCTGATGTTCAGCATCTTGAGTGACCCCGCAGCAGTCACCGTCACTTCGTTCAGACCAAGATCTGTGGTCACTGATCCGTCCGGTGTGTGGTGCGAACACTGATACATCAGATGTTCGACAATGGAGTAGTGACCTCGCTTCAGTGCCGGCAGGCCTTTGCGGAATTCGGCCGGACTCAGATCGGTCAGAAACCCCAGACGTCCGAGATTCACGCCGATAATCGGTAATTGGCGGTGTCCCAGCTGTCGGCAACCGCGGAGAATGGAACCGTCGCCGCCGAGGACCACCACCATGTCTGCCGGAAGATCTTCCGGAATCAGTTCGCTGCTGGAAAACACGCCGACAACCGTGACGCCCCGGATTGTGGCGAGAAACGATTTTAGCTCATCCCACGCCTCAAGAATGTCGCGCCGGTCGCTGCCGGTGAGGACGATAATCTCAAGTTCAGGTTCTTTCATATGCACTGCCGCAAAGCGGTTGAATTCAAGATGCCTGGATTCCCATTCCGCAACTGCGGCATCGTAGCAGTCTGCGGTCGACTCCGTCGTTTCAATCTGCCAGGCTGACACAGAACTCGGTGATTTGCTGCTGTTGAAAAACCTGTCGGAACATCTTTTTTAGCAGGCGAATTACGTACCCGGAGCGGTTTCAGCAATGACAGGTTCAACCCCGCCTGCAGGCCCCTTCACAATTCTCGTGACGGGTGCATCGGCTGGCCTCGGCAAAATCATCTGCGAACGACTGGCAAAGCAGAGACATCGGTTCGTCCTCGCCGCGCGTTCCGCCGACAAGCTTGCCGCGGTGGAAGCGACGCTGAGATCATTCGGCGCCGAAGTGCTGTGTGTCCCTACGGATGTCGCCGATCCAATCGCGCTCGAACGGCTGGTCAATGCGGCGGTCAGCCGTTTCGGCCGGATTGACGTGCTGATCAACAATGCCGGTGTGGAGTGCTTTGCCATCTTTGAAGAATTGCCGGAAGAGCAGATTCTGCAGACGATTGAAACCAATCTGACGGGAGCCATCCTGCTGACCCGGCGTGTGATCCCCGTCATGCGAAAGCAGGGCTTCGGCCGGATCATCAATATGTCGTCCGTGGCCGGCAAACACGGTCCGGCCTACGGTGCCGTGTATGGTGCCACCAAGGCCGGGCTGATTGCGTTTACACAGAGTCTTCGCGGCGAATTGATTCCTGCCGGCATTTACTCGACCGTGATCTGTCCCGGATTCACGACGAGCGGCGGGATCTATGACGAGATGGTGAAAACCGTCGGAAGGAAAGCCCCCCTGCTGCTTGGCGGAACGTCGGCAGAATCCGTGGCAGCCGCTGTCGAACGCGCGATCCGCAGGTGCCCGCCGGAAATCATTCTGAATTTCCCCGCGTTGCGCCCCGTCTTTATATTCAGAGATATCTTTCCGCGGCTCGGCGAGAAGCTGATTCTGTGGACGACATTGAAGTTCCTTCGCCGATCTGCCATACACACAAAACCAAAGTAGCCGGAATGTCTGTTGCAATGTTTACGAGTCGGAGATGTTTATGAACCACTTCAGCCAATTCAGGCTTAACCTCACGCGTCGGCATTTCTTTGCCGCCGGATCGAACGTGATGGGCACTGCGGCACTGGCGTCGCTGCTGGAGACACCATTGCAGGCCGGGCAACCGTCGTCCGGAATCGCGCCTCTCGGAGCCATACCGACGCATCTTCCGCCGAAGGTGAAAAACGTCATCTATCTGCACATGGTCGGAGGGCCGGCGCAGATGGATCTGTACGACTACAAGCCGCAGATGAATGAGTGGTATGACAAGGATCTTCCGGAATCGATCCGTAACGGACAGCGATTGACCACCATGACGTCGGGTCAGGCCCGATTTCCGATTGCTCCGTCGAAATTCCGATTCGAACAAGCCGGACAGTGCGGGATGTGGGTCACGGAATTACTGCCGTGGACGAAGAAAGTCGTCGACGAAATGACGTTTGTCCGCAGCATGCATACCGAAGCCATCAACCATGAGCCCGCGATCTGTCTGATGCAGACGGGCAATCAGGTGACCGGACGACCGTGTCTCGGAAGCTGGGCGTCGTACGGGCTGGGATCATTGAATGAAAACCTGCCGTCGTTTGTGGTGATGGTGGCTCGACCGACAAATACCGAACAGGTGCAGGCCATCTCGGCACGACTCTGGTCATCGGGATATCTGCCGGGTGAACACGCCGCGACATCGCTGCGGTCGGCGGGAGATCCGATTCTGTTCATCAACAACCCGAAGGGAGTCACTCCGGGTGTTCGCCGCACAACGCTCGACGGCATGAAGCAACTGAATGAGCTGAACTTTCAGCAGGTCGGTGATCCCGAAATTCAGACGCGCATTCAACAGTACGAACTTGCATTCCGGATGCAGTCCAGCGTGCCGGAACTCACCGATTTGACCTCCGAGCCTCAGTCGATGTTTGACTTGTATGGCGAGGCCTCGAAGAAATCCGGAAGTCTGGCCAATACGATCCTGCTGGCTCGCCGAATGGTCGAACGAGGCGTCCGTTTCGTGCAGATCTATCACAACAACTGGGACTCCCATGCAAACGTCGCCGGTCGACTGCCCGACCAGTGCAGAGATCTTGATCAGGCCACATATGGTCTGATCACCGATCTGAAGCAGCGCGGGATGCTGGACGACACGCTGGTGATCTGGGGCGGCGAATTCGGGAGGACGATCTATTCCCAGGGAGGCCTCACGAAGGAAAACTACGGTCGTGATCATCACCCTCGATGCTTCACAATGTGGATGGCGGGCGGCGGCTTCAAGGGCGGCACAATCTACGGCGAAACGGACGACTTCAGCTACAACATCGTCCGCGATCCGGTTCACATCCGCGACTTCCACGCCACAGTGCTGCACCAGCTCGGCTACGATCATGAAAGGATGACGTTCAAATACCAGGGTCTCGATCAGCGTCTGACGGGCGTGCTGCCTGCGCGGGTGATCGAAGAGCTGATTTCGTCGTAGGAGGTTTGTCGCAAATACTTTGCCGCCCTTACCCGCCCTGCAACAAAGGACAACTTCATTGTCTGACACAACGTACACCTGCCCGCAATCGCGCGAGCAGGCTCTAAACATGTACTTCCTTGAACATCGCGCCAAACTGCTCGACCTCGCTGCGTTTCTCGACCGGCTGGACCGCGCACAGCCAGCGTCAGAAACCGTCGACTTCAGACAATCCGCACTCTACGACGCCGTTGGAATTGTGATGGATGGCAAACCACACCGCGCCGAGCGAATTCTGAGTCTGCTCAGTGACGATTCGACTGATCTGAATCAATCGGCACATGGGATGAAAGGTGCCTCCGGGGCTGCGAAACCGGAGGCCGAGGCATCACGATGAGATACATCGATCCGCATATTCACATGGTCTCACGGACCACCGACGACTATCAGCGGATGGCGATGTCCGGCTGCGTTGCCGTGACGGAACCGGCATTCTGGGCCGGGTTTGACCGATCGTCGGCTCAGGGATTCTTCGACTACTTCCGCCAGCTCACCGAATTCGAACCTCGCCGGGCCGCCCTGTTCGGAATCAAACACTTTACCTGGTTGTGCATCAACCCGAAGGAGGCCGACGATCCCGGATTCGCCCGTGAGGTCGTGGCCATCATTCCGGAGTTTCTGAAATGCGATACAGTCTTGGGAATCGGTGAGATCGGGCTGAATAAGAACACAAAGAACGAACTGATCATCCTCGAGGAACAGATTGCACTCGCGGAAAAACACCACCAGCTGGTTCTGGTCCACACGCCGCACCTGGAAGACAAGCGGAAAGGCACACGTCTGATCATGGACGCTCTCACCGCCAGCAGCATTGAACCGGGTCGAATTCTGATCGATCACGTTGAAGAGCACACTGTCGGAGAAGTTCTGGATCGCGGTTTCTGGGCCGGGATGACTCTTTATCCCGACACGAAGATGACCCCTCAGAGAGCTGCCGATGTGATCGAGATGCACGGTTCAGAACGCATCTGGATGAATTCCGCCGGCGACTGGGGCTCCAGCGATCCGCTCGCCGTCCCGAAGGCCCGAATCGAATTGGCTCGAAGAGGCCACTCGATGGCGCTGATAGACAAAGTCACGTTCGACAACCCGCAATCGTTTCTCAGCCAGTCGGAGAAGTTCAGGATCTGAGTTGTTCTCCCGTTCCCACGCGAGTGAGAGCTTGTCATGACCCACATTTTGTGAACGGAATTGCTGCAAAAAACACGATGCACTGGAAGAGTCTGGTTTTCCGTCGGGCTTGCCCCGGCGGCAACACAATTGAAGGCTACAACGAAATACTCACCTCTCTGCTGCTTTCGCTCGCTCGC
>JANNGQ010000131.1:0-2620 GCA_031403975.1 Planctomycetota bacterium | reverse complement strand
TGTTTCTGCATCTGTGGCTCCTGCAGCAGAAAAGATCACGATCCATCAGCGGGTTGGGAGGATGACCGCCATGTCGATGAAAAACACGGTTGCACTGTGCGCCGCGTCCGGACTGATCACGATCTCACTCTCGCACGGATTTCTGAATCTTGGGCTGGGAGAGACGTCCGCAGCGAGGACCGCATCGGGCTTAGAACGCTTTCGAGTGGGCTTCATTCCGGTGACATGTCATCTGACATGTCCGGTAACGCATTTCATCAACGACAGCATGACCGGCGATGGAATATTTGACCCTGTCCGGTTCAACGGCTTTCCGGAGCTGAAAGAGACGTTTCTTGCCGGCAAACTAGACGCCACGTTTATGCTCGCGCCGCTGGCGATGTCACTGCGGGAACAGGGCGTTCCGATCAAGATCGTCTATCTCGGCCATCGCGACGGAACAACGATGATGGTTCACAAGGATTCCTCCATCGTCAGAATTGAAGACCTGAAGGGACGACGGATTGCTGTTCCGAATCGCTTTTCCAATCAGCGACTGATCATTTTCAAGGCACTTCGAGAGCGAGGGATGAGCATTGATGATGTGACTTTGCTGGAACTGCCTCCGCCCGATATGCCGGCTGCACTGTATTCGAAGTCTGTGGATGCCATCATCTCGGGCGAACCGTTTATGGCCCAATCGGAAATGGACGGCTATGGTCGAGTCCTCTTCATGACCAAGGACGTCTGGCCGGATTTCATTTCCTGTGTGCTGGCGGTTCGTGAAGATGTGATCCGTCAGCGGCGGCCTGAGGTGCAGAAACTCGTTGACGGCATTGCCAGCAGCGGCAAATGGCTGGATCAGACGATGGAACACAGGATGCAGGCCGCGGAATTCACAGGACGCGATTACTATCACCAGGATCCGAAGCTGCTTCGGTTTGTGCTGAGCAAGCCGCCCGACAGAGTGAAATACACAAATCTGTCCGTGGTTCGAAAAGACTTTGAAGAGATTGAACGGCTCGGACGCGAAGCCGGCATCCTTGTCGGCAAAGCAACTTTTGATGACTACGCGGATCCGTCGTTCGTAAGGGACGATTCGAAGATTGATGCCTGGGTATGGGAGGCAACACCGTGATGGTTCGCCTGTTGCGACACCGATCCGCGGCAATCGTGCTTCCATTTCTGGTGATCGTGGCGCTGCTGACAGGCTGGGATGTCGCCGTCCGTCTGACCAGCAGTTCCATCTTCCCCGGTCCGCGCGCTGTGGCGCTTGCATTGGTGGAACTGGTGACGCACGGATTACTCCTGAAATACACGGTTGCATCATTGTTTCGAGTCGCCTGGGGCTTCACTCTGGCAGTGCTGATCGGTGTTCCGCTGGGGCTGACTCTGGGCTGGTTTCGACCGGCCTATCAGGCCCTCAATCCTCTGCTCCAGATGTTGCGACCGATTTCTCCGATTGCATGGATCCCCCTGGCGATTCTGTGGTTCGGAATCTCCGATGCGGCTCCGATCTTCCTGATCTTTCTGGCCAGCGTGTTTCCGATCACTGTTTCGGCGTCCGCGGCTGTCCGCAACCTGCAGCCGGTCTATGTGCGGGCCGCACAGAACTTCGGACTCAGTCAGTTACAGCTGTTTCGTCGAGTCATCCTGCCCGGAACTCTGCCTCAGATTCTGACCGGCATCCGGATCGCACTGGGAATTGCCTGGCTGGTCGTTGTCGCGGCCGAAATGGTGGCTGTGAATTCCGGGCTGGGTTATCTGATCATCGATTCCCGCAATGCCGGGAAACGGTATGACCTGGTGATTGCCGGCATGATCGTGATCGGCTTCATCGGGCTGGCTCTGGATCTGATCGTACGACGAATTGAACGGTTCGATGAAGTGCGCTGGGGATACACAGATCGATGACCAACCCCGGACGGACATCCTCACACGGCTTTCCAGGATCGAGGCCGTCGGTCGCCTCGTCCCAGCGGGGCCGAGCGGTTCAGACAGTTAGAGACAGCAGGGGAGCGGAGGTGCAGGGGAGCAGAAGTGGGGAGGAGAAAGACGATGGCCGGATTCCGATCATTCGTGTCCGAGACTTGTGGATGGAGTATTCCGGACGGGGCGACAGCGACCGGACCGCAGTTCTTCAGAATATCAGTTTTGAAGTCTTTGAAGGCGAGTTTGTCTGTATTGTCGGGCCGTCCGGCTGCGGAAAAACCACATTGCTCAACATCATTGCCGGTTTTTTGGTCGCCAGTCGTGGCGAGGTACTGGTTGAGGGTTGCCCGGTCACGGGGCCCGATCGCCAGCGGATCTTTATTTTTCAGGAAGGCGGCGTCTTCCCGTGGCTGACGGTTCGCCAGAACATTGCATTCGGACTGGACGCATTGCCTGTTGCTGAACGTGAGGGCATCATTCGGCGCTCGGTCGACATGGTCGGTCTCACAGGTTTCGAAAATGCCTGGCCGCGAGCCCTTTCGGGCGGAATGAAGCAACGCGTGGAGATCGCCCGAGCCCTCGCCGCCAGTCCTCGGGTGCTCTACATGGACGAACCATTCGGCGCGCTGGACTATTTGACGCGCATGAAAATCCGGTCGGATCTCTCAACGATTTGTGCCGCTGAGAAAAAGACGGTGCTGTTCGTCAC
>JANNGQ010000130.1:0-2132 GCA_031403975.1 Planctomycetota bacterium | reverse complement strand
CCCGAGTTGTTGGTCGCGTTGCACCGGAACGAAAGACGCAGGTCGAAGTCCTTGGTCGTGCCGTCCTTCCAGATCAGGAACGTGTTTCCTTTCGCGACATTCTCATCGGTGGTTGCATCGTGTCTGTTTCCTGGGCCGACGCTGTCGCTTGGCCCAGGCTATTGGAATGGGTGGACCTTTGGTCCGGAATCGCCGGTCCTCTGAGAGTTCCGACGAGAAATGCCCCGTTCTATACTGCGCACTTCTTTTCACGATGAACCGAAAACTGCAGGCAACCTGCTATGCTCAGATGAGCCGATTGCGCTTGACAAGCAACTTGATGGAGAAAATCAATGACCGCCCAGGACATCGTGAACGAGCTCAAGAAGCTCGGCACCGCACAAACCAAAAAGACCTGGATGAACCACGGCACTCAGGAGCCGTGCTTCGGCGTCAAGGTCGAGGACATGAAGAAGATCCAGAAGCGCGTCAAGATGGACTATCAGCTCGCTCTGGATCTCTACGACACCGGCATCGCCGACGCGATGTACCTCGCCGGACTGATCGCGGACGACGCGAAGATGACCAGGAAGAACCTGCAAAAATGGGTTGAAGCCGCCAACTCCCCCTGGGTTGTCGAATACGCAGTCCCGTGGGTCGCGTCTGCGAGCTCGCACGGTCGAGAGATGGCCCTGAAGTGGATCGAATCCAGGGACGATGCCATCGCCGCGTCCGGCTGGCAGACTTACAGCAGCATGGTCGCCATCAAGGAGGACGCGGACCTCGACCTTGTAGAGATCAAGTCGCTCCTGCAGCGCGTGGCGAAGTCGATCCACCAGCAGCCCAATCGCGTCAAATACGTGATGAACAGTTTCGTCATCGCCGTCGCCTGCTACGTCAAACCGCTCCACAAGTTCGCGGTCGTTACGGCCAACGGCATCGGCAAGGTCGCCGTCGAACTGGTCGGGGATTGCAAGATACCGTTCGCGCCCGATCATATCAAGAAATTCGAAGCACGCCGCGCGATCGGCAAGAAGCGCAAGTCACCGAAGTGTTGATCGGACTGTCGAGGCCCGCGGAGGAGGATTCACGATGTGCGACGATCTCGCCCGGGGTTCGATTACGCTTGATTTCGATGAGGACGAGTGACCCGTCCGGCGCAATTCCAAGCGGGTCGAAGCGACCACCCAAGCCAGTCTGTTCCTGGCGACCGATCAGCATGCACTCGCCGGACAGAATTTCCGGCGCGGTCACGATCGTATCTTCCAATAAGTTGTTCATGGAGCAGCGTGAGCGGGAACGCGGATTGGCGAGTGCATATCGTCAGCCACCGTTCCAGCGTTTCACCTTCGCGACGAACCCCTCATCCGGCCTTCGGCCAGCTTCTCCCCCGAATCCGGGGAGAAGGGATTTCGATGAGCAGCTTCCGGAAGGCAATACGAATTCCATCAGCACGATGGGAGACGTTCACGAAACGGCAGCCAAAGAAACGTGCCCAACGAAATCACGTTCAGGCGACGCTTGCCGACTTTGACAATTCCCGCTCGATCTCACCCAGCGCTTTCAGGATATCCCGTTCGTGACTTTCGAGAGTGCCCAGGAGCTGGCTGCCTTCGGCGTCGCCTGCAGTGCGTAGAGATGCCACTGCGTTTGCAATGCGGCTGCAGACGAGAGAATGACTGGCTTTCATCCGACCAATCATGGCCTGCAGCGACAGGAACTGCTGGTCGGTATACTCCGTGGGGAATGAACCGAAGTCGATGAAGTGCTCACGACTGTCAAGATATGCGGCCAGTTCTGAAACGTCCTGTCGCTGACGCGCAGCGAGGACGCGGACCTGCGATTCCACTGATGCAGAATCGGCGCTGACCCACGGCCAGCTTTCCGCGACGTACTGCAGAAAGCTGCGCGACATCTGAATCAGCACATTGTTCAGAAGGTTCTCGTTGTCCTGGCTCGCCATTTCCAACCCTGATTCTATCGGAACAAAGCCAGTGACTGAGCCGCCTCATTCGCTGTCTGAATCATCACATGCGGCAGCAGACCCAGCAGCAGCACGAAGGCTGCCAGCGTCACAATAAAGGCAGATTCAAGAGACGCCAGCCGCACCGGAACCGGCCGGGCGTCCGCAGGGCGGTCATCCAGAAACATCG
>JANNGQ010000129.1:0-2431 GCA_031403975.1 Planctomycetota bacterium | reverse complement strand
GGATCAGCTTCACGCGGCGGTCGTACAGCACGTCGACAAGCCACGTGAAACGTCGTGCCTCGGAGGCATTGCGCGGCGACATCAGGGGCACGCCCGAAAGCAGCAGCGTGTGGAACTGGCTCGCCAGCTCGAGGTAATCGTTTTGCGAACGCGGCCCGCCACACAACTCCTTGAAGTCGAACCAGACCACGCCGCCGGCACGCCTGCGGGTGCGCAATTCACGGTGCTCGATGTGCAGCAGCGGGGGTTCGTCCTTCGCTTCGGCAAGGCGCTCGAACGCGTTCGTCATCGCCGCTTCGGCGGCTTCGTTCAACGGCGTCTGGTACAGACCGACCTGCGCGAGCGTGATCTGGCGATAGTCGCTTCCGTTGTCGACATTGACGACTTCGAGCTTGGCTTTCAGCAAGGCGATCGCCGGCAGGATGCGGTCGCGATGCAGGCCGTTCGGATACAGATCGTCGGGCCCTCGGCCGGACGCGGTACGTCAACAGGCATCCCCAACCGCCCGCCATGGTCTCGCAGAGCGCTGATTTCAAGTGGCACCGGCTGGCCTTGCAGCTCAGGCCCGGCGTCGACGCGGACCGTCTCGCCAGGACCATCGATGTCCACGATATCACCGCCGTCCACTGTCAGACTTTGTGTGCTGACCACAGTTCCGAATTCTTCCGGCGTCACCGATCGAGTCAGCCCCCAGACGAGCACCGCCGGCAGTGTGCTCCACGACAACAGCAGCGCGACGCACGCGAAAAGATATCGAACATTCGCCGACCGCCGCCGCAACAGCCCCAGCCCGACCGCCGAAACTCCCACGATCAGCGAGATCAACCACACGCTATGAATCAACATCCAACCGAGCGACTCAACCCACGCATTTGAGCTTGTCATGTGATTTCTCCCGTATTGAACACCACCATTGTTCCAAAGAGCTTCGCTTCCACTCGTAGCCAGGTTCGCCAGAACGTGGGCGAACTCGCACAACAGCCACGCTCTGGCGAGCGTGGCTGCGAAAACGTCAGGGCTACGTTCCTCGCCGCTTCGCCGCTCGCTTCCGGACAGTTGCCGGCTTCCTCGCATCCAGCTGTTCGATCAGCTGCCGAATCTCGTCGAGGTCCGCTTTCGATGCCTGTTGCGATGAGAGCACCTGCAACACCAGCGACTTGGCCGAGCCGTCGTAGAGTTTCTGAATCACCTCGGACATCACATTCCGCCGAGTCTCTTCCTGACCGGTCGCCGCCGTGAAGGTCATCGGAAAGACGGACTCGTGCCGCTCGACGAGCTCTTTATCGAACATGACTGCCAGCATTTTGACGGTGGTCGAGTAGTTCGTCCCTTTGTCTTCCGTCAGCGCGTTATGCACCTCGCGGGCGGTACACGGCCCGGATTCCCAGAGCTTCCGAAGAATCCGCAGCTCGACCTCCGTCGGCTGCGTCGATGCAGGTCTCGCCATGAGCATTCTCCTTCCATACAAACCAACAAGCGAATTACTTCGCTACATAGTAGCGAAGTAATTCGCTTGTGCAAGCTCAAAAGGACGAAGCCGAGTTCACCAGGTCGAAACGAGTCCGTAATGAGGGCGATGTCCCACCGAATGCCAAACTCACGTCTGGCACACGGCTAGAGGCGTGCTGGTCGGGAAAATGGAATCCGATCACAACGCTCTCAGAAAACGACGACGGGTCCATCAACGTTCGTTGGGATGCGTTCGGAGCGGATTTTGACTGCAGCATGGTCCGCGGCGAGCTGATCATCCGAAAGGAAGTTTTGAAGCAGTTCGGCGAGTTCCCCGTCGTCCCTACTTCGGTCGCGACAGCACCTGCAGTTGCTGCGAATGATTCTGGCAGCGTCGATTCAATACCTAAGCCACTCAAGAGCTATCCCGTGACGATTGGAGTCCCGACGGATTCTCAAGTCGTGCCCGCAGATGCGAAGCTGAAACCGGGCACACGGCTCCAGGCCTGTTGGGCAGGAAAATGGAATCCAATTACGTTGTTGTCAGAAAACAGGGACGGGAATCTCACCGTGCGATGGGATGATTTCGGAGCGGCGTATGACTGCAGCATGATTCGCAAAGAACTCATCCTCAAAAACCAAGTCTTGAAAGAATCGCAGGTGTTCGCGTCACTTCCGCCCGCGGCTAGCGGGGTGGCGGGAGGTGCGATCGGTGGCCGAGTCGAACCCACTTAAAACTGCTTTGCAGGCAGTCGCCTTGCCATCTGGCTCCAATCGACTTGCCCCAGATAAAAACCTTCTTCCGGTTGTTCAATGGGCAACCATTGCATGTTCTGTCCATCGGAGTCCACAACCCCGACGCGAAGCTTCTCGATTTCTCCCCCGACTCTCGCAAACCTGTGATTCTGAATTCCTGGATACGACGGATCATCAGGCACCAGCACCGGTCGCTGTCGCACGTGGGTGGCATCGGACTCAACAA
>JANNGQ010000128.1:0-3759 GCA_031403975.1 Planctomycetota bacterium | reverse complement strand
ACAAATGCCATTCGGTGGAAGCGGGCAAGTCGGAAGGCGGACTTCTGCTCGATTCACGGGAGATGCTTCGAGCGGGAGGAGACCGCGGACCGGCAGTTGTGCCCGGCGACTCAGATATAAGCCTCTTACTGACTGCAATCTCACACACCGACCCCGATTTGAAGATGGCTCCGGAGCTGGAGCGACTTTCGGACTCCGTCATCAGCGATATCAAATCCTGGATTCAGTCCGGGGCTGCCGACCCTCGCGAGAATGCCCCCGATAAGGGTGCCAGTCCGCCGGTTACCATTGAAGCAGGGCGTCAGTTCTGGGCCTATCAGAAGCCGGTCACTCACCAGCCTCCGACTACGACGAATCCGAGCTGGGCCAGGTGCGATCTCGATCATTTCATCCTCGCAAAACTCGATGCCGGCGGTTTGGCACCGACCGCGGATGCGGAACCGGCGATCCTCCTGAGGAGACTGCACTTCGACCTGGTAGGTTTGCCTCCTGCTCCAGATGCCGTTCATACGTTTCTTCAGCGCGTCGAAGCCGGCGGACTCGATGCGGCGTTGGTGGTCGAAGTCGATCGGCTGCTCGCCTCGCCCCATTTCGGAGAGCGCTGGGGACGGCACTGGCTGGACGTGGCGCGTTTCGCTGAATCGAGTGGCAAGGAGTCGAACATTTCCTTCCCGTATGCCTTTCGATACCGCGACTATGTCATCGACGCAGTGAATGACGATGTGCCGTTCGATCGTTTTCTGGTTGAACAGATTGCCGGCGACTTGCTGCCCTTTGACAGCGATGCGGAGCGGGCCCGACTCTTGATTGCCACGGGATTTCTGGCACTCGGACCCAAGAATCTTGAGGAGGGAAACCCTCTGCAGTTTGAAGCCGACATCGTCGACGAACAGATTGACACAGTGACCCGAGCCGTGTTGGCCAACTCCGTGGCCTGTGCCCGCTGCCACGATCACAAGTTTGATCCGTTCTCGATGCAGGACTACTACGCACTGGCTGGAGTGTTCGCCAGCACGAAGACCTACTTCGGCACGTTCGTCTCCCCGGCGAATCGAGTCGGCGGCGATCCGCTGCCTCTGCCGCGCGGTGCCGATCTGCCGGTCTTTCATGAGTCCATTCCGGCCGAGCGGGTCGCCAGCCTGAAGACTCAGCTCGCGGCGCTGAAGCAGGAGCATGAAAACGGGATGGCGGCGGTTCTGAAGGCCGCGCTTGCGGGAGAGGACACTGAAAAGGTCTTTACACTGCGTGATGCCCTGCGGATCTTCTGGACATCGGGCGGGATCGAGGGGCAGCTGGAAAAGGTGGATGATTCGGGCCAGCCACTGCCGCTGGCAATGGGTGTGCTGGATCGCGATGAGATTATCGACGCGCCGCTCATGGAACGAGGCGAAGTGGGTCGGCCCGGAAAGCCGGTTCCGCGCGGCTTTCCGCGCGTCGTGGAGATCCCGGAGGCCGCACAGGTCTCATCCGATCACAGCGGGCGGCTCGAGTTCGCACGATGGCTGACGCATCCCGATCAGCCGTTGACGGCTCGCGTGATCACCAATCGTGTCTGGCATCATCTGCTGGGCGCCGGGATCGTGCGCACGGTTGATAACTTTGGCTTCAGCGGCGAACGCCCCAGTCACCCGGAGTTGCTTGATCAGCTCACGACGCAGTTCATGGCCGATGGCTGGTCGGTGAAAAAGCTCGTGCGGGAAATCGTCCTGTCTCGCACTTATCGTCAGGCTTCGACTTACAGCGAAGTCGCTTTCCGCGCCGATCCAGAAAGGCGATTGTACTGGCGGGCCGACAAACGGCGACTTGATGCCGAGGCAATTCGCGACTCGATGCTCGCCGTGTCCGGAGAACTCGATGCCGCTCGACCAGCCGGATCGCTCGTCGCCCGACAGATCGGTGATCGGCCGATTTCACTGATTGGGCTGGATCCGAGCTTACCGACGGACCTTGATGGCTCGCAGCACCGATCGGTCTACCTGCCCGTGCTTCGCGACCGGCTGCCCGACGTCCTGGACCTGTTTGATTTCGCCGAACCGAGTCTGGTGACCGGCGTTCGCGAGACGACGAACGTACCGGTTCAGGCTCTGTATCTGATGAACAGCCCGTTCGTTCAAGCGCGGTCCACGGCTGTAGCCGATCGATTGTTGCGTGAGGCCGATGATCATGAAGCACGCATCCGCCTTGCCTTTCTATTGTGCTTCAGCCGCGTTCCGGACGCGGATGAAATGAAGCTGGCCACGGAGTTCTTCCTGCAGGGCAAGCAACTCGCAAAAAACGACGAATCAGCACGTCAACACATTCTGGCCAATTATTGTCAGGCGCTACTGTCGACTGCGGAATTCAGAAGCCTTGATTAGAGGCCGCATCAGGACTTAAATCTGACGTCGCCACGTTCGCCAGAACGTGGCTACGTTTGTAACTCAAATTTCAGGATCCGTCGCAAATGGCAACTGATCATCTCAGCGATCAACGAACACGGGACGTTTCGCGTCGCCATGCATTGAAATCATCTGCCTCCGGGTTCGGATATCTCGCGTTTGCCGGGATGGCTCACGAGGCGGCGGCGAAGGATACGGCTGTGCGCGGTGGCGCGTTGGCCCCTCAGGCGACGCATTTTCCCGCTCGTGCGAAGCGAGTCATTTTCCTCTGCATGAACGGCGGGCCGTCGCATGTCGATCTGTTCGACTACAAGCCGACGCTCAACAGGCAGTCGGGGGCCGCTTCGACGATTGGCCGAGAACGCGGGGGAGCAAGGCTGCTCGGCTCACCGTTTCAGTTCGCACAGCATGGCGAATCGGGGCATTGGATTTCGGAGGTCTTTCCACAGTTGGCCAAACAGGCCGACGAACTTTGTGTCATCCGCAGCATGCACACCGATCTGCCGAATCACGCACAAGCTTTCACGCAGATGCATACCGGCAGCTTTCAATTCGTCCGCCCGTCGGTCGGCGCGTGGACGCTGTATGGTCTGGGAAGTGAAAACTCCAATCTGCCAGGCTTCATCACGGTGAACCCTCCGTCGGACAATGGAGGCGCCCGGAATTACGGCAGCGGTTTTCTCCCCGCCATTTGTCAGGGGACCAGAATCGGCGGCAACCAGATTCCCGGCTTTTATGCCGCCCTCCTCGGGAAAGATCAGGACCCCGGGCCGCCGCTGAAGAATCTGGAGAACGCGAACCTCTCAGGCGACCAGCAGAGACTGCAGCTCGATCTGGTGCGCAGTCTGAATCTGCACAAGCTCGAACGCGACATCTATCACCCCGAGATTGAAGGGGCCATCGAATCGTTCGAGCTGGCGTTTCGCATGCAGGGCGAAGTGCCTGACGTGCTGGATATGAAGTCGGAGCCGGAGTCTATTCTCAATCTGTACGGAGTCGGCTCGGGACTGCCGACGGATCGTTTTGCACGGCAGTGCCTCATGGCTCGTCGCCTGGCGGAGTCGGGAGTGCGGTTCATCGAGATCACCGCTCCGGTGGGCTGGGACCACCATTTCCTTCTCAAAGAAGAGTTGACGAAGAGTTGTGCGGCGACCGATCAGCCGATCGCCGCGCTGCTGACCGATCTGAAGCAGCGAGGCATGCTGGAAGACACGCTCGTGATCTGGGGCGGTGAGTTCGGCCGGACTCCGTATGCTCAAAGCGGCAACGGTCGCGACCACAACAACAAAGGCTTTACCGTGTGGATGGCCGGCGGCGGCGTCCGGGCCGGTCTGGCTTACGGGGCGACCGACGAATTCGGTTATGAGGCGGTGGAACAGCC
>JANNGQ010000127.1:0-2660 GCA_031403975.1 Planctomycetota bacterium | reverse complement strand
GCAGAGCCTTCCCGTAGGCATGTCCACTCTCGAAGCCGGCTTCAATCAGTTCTTCCCAGATCGACGGCAGATCCTGTAACTTTGCCCCGAACAGATCGACTCGCTGACCGCCGGTGATCTTGGTGTAGAGGTTGTACTTCTTCGCGACGACTCCCAGCACGATCAGCTTGTCGGGTGTGATTTCTCCACCAGGCACGCGCGGCACGACGGAATATGTTCCGTCGCGCTGGATATTGGCGAGGAAGCGGTCGTTGCTGTCCTGCAGCGTCTGATGAGCTGGCTCAAGGATTTAGTCATTCCAGAGTCCGGCCAGAATCGACGCCACCGCGGGTTTGCAGACTTCACAACCACTACCGCGTGCTCCGCAGTGTTTCAGCACATCGGCGAACGACTTGAGCTGCTTTGCTTTGATAATCGCAAACAGCTCGGTGCGGGAGTATTCGAAATGTTCACACAAGTGATTGTGAACGACCTTGCCGGCCGCCTTCATCTGGGCCTGAAACAAATCCGTCACCAGCGGCATGCATCCGCCGCATCCCGTGCCGGCCCGAGTACACGATTTGACGGCTCCGACGGAGTCCAGATTCTGCTCTCGGATCGCCGTGCAGATTGCGCCTTTGGTGACGTTGTTGCACGAACAGACCTGAGCCGACTCCGGCATCGCATTGATGCCGCCGATGGCCGATGCTCCTCCTTTGGATGTCCCAAGGATTAACTCATGAGGCGCACACGGGAGTGGTGCTCCCGACTTGGCAAAGATCGACAGCGAGCTGTATTCCGAAGCATCGCCGACCAGCATCCCGCCCAGCAGTCGTCGACCATCCAATGAGAACAAGAGCTTCTTGTAAACGCCGGAGAACGGATCCTCATAGGTCAGGCTGCCGGCCTGGTCCGGCCTGGCTTCGTAGACTCCGAAACTCGCCACGTCGACGCCCATCAGCTTGAGTTTGGTCGACAGATCGGTTCCCTGAAACGTACGGTCGTCGCCGCAGAAATTCGCCGCTACCGTCTCAGCCATCGTGTAACCCGGCGCGACAAGTCCATAGATCATTCCGCCGTGCAGCGCGCACTCGCCGATGGCGTAGATGTCCGGATCGGAGGTCTGCAGTCTGTCATTGACCGAAATGCCGCCTCGTTCACCGACTGTAAGCCCTGCCTGTCGGGCAAGGTCGTCCCGCGGGCGAATCCCCGCGGAGACGATCAGCATGTCGCAATCCAGTACGGTGCCGTCCGTGAATTCGAGTTTCTGAATGCTGCCTTCGCCATGAATCTCCTTCGTGGCCTTTGACAGATGAACCTGGACACCCAGTTCCCGGATTTTCTGCAAAAGAATCCGTGAACCGCTCTCATCGAGCTGACGAGGCATCAGTCGGTTGCTGAACTCTATGACGTGCGTTTCCAGTCCCAGATCAAACGCCGCTTTGGCAGATTCCAGCCCCAGCAATCCGCCGCCGATCACTGCACATGACTTCGCCTTCTTCGCATACGCAATGATGTGCTCAAGGTCTTCAATCGTGCGATAAACAAAGATCCCCTGCTTCTGAACGCCCGGAATCGGCGGGACAAATGGAAACGAGCCTGTCGCCAGGATCAGCTTGTCATACTCAACCTGAACGCCTTTGAGGGAACGTACCGTTCGGCAGTCCCGATCAATCTGAGTCGCCCGGTCGCCGAGGTGCAGTTCAATTCCCACAGAGGAATACCATTCCCGTCGGGCCAGCATCAGCTTCTCCGCGTCGCGGTGGGCGAAGAAGTTCGTCAGCCCGACTCGGTCATATGCCGCGCGGGATTCTTCGCAGAACGTCACGATGCGGAATCGCCGACGCTCATCGAAGGCGATCAGCTGTTCACAGAATCGCAGACCGACCATGCCGTTGCCGACGACGACGATGGTTTGCGGTGTTGCGGCAATCATGAAATGTCTCTGAGAGAGAAATGAACAATGAACAACGTGAGTTCAAAACAACATCACGACCACCGCAGTGCGCTCGGTCCCGCGGAACACAGGAACCGCCAGCAATGCCCGCAGGCCGAGTTCTCCTGCGATGACATGGCGCGAAGGCAGGTTTGCTGCGAGATCCGTCGAGAACACCGGCAGTCCGCTGTTCCAGCAATCGGTGATTACGGAATCACACGTTGTCCTGGACGACGGCGCGAACGAAACGGGAATCGCAAATTCCAGCCGGCGGAGCGGCTGGTCAACAGTTGGTGCCTCAGCCGAAGGAGCAAGAGACCCGGACATCAGCGCGCTGTAATCCGACTGCGACATCCGCAGGCACATTTCGGTATTAACAACGCTCGGAGAATCGGATTCCCTCTTCCAGATCTCGAACACGTTCGCGATCGGCTGTGAATGCGATGACAATAGGACAAGCACAGATTCCGAATGTCCGCCGAAAGATCCAATGGGCAATCCCAGACCAGTGTTTAGTTCCGCCTCATCGGCGGCGAACGAACGCATGAAGCGGTCATTTTGCGGAAGGTCTGTGGCAATTCCCGCAGCGCCGGATTTCCAGACGGATCCCGGAAGTCCCGCACCTTTCGGAAACCTCACGAACCGGCTGATGAACTCAAATTTCTTCAAGCCGGAGTAATAGCCGGCACTGACGGACAGTTCATCCCGATCATCGCGGCTCCAGACTTCGAACGCTCCAGGACCA
>JANNGQ010000126.1:0-2667 GCA_031403975.1 Planctomycetota bacterium | reverse complement strand
CAGCAGGCCTCGAAGATCCGATCCGCGTCCATTCAGTTCTTTCTGGAGACCGCAGAATGGACTGAACGGTTCTGCCGAACGAACGGACGACTGATGCGGCCCATTGAGATCGAGAACCGGCTGACCCCCGCGTTGACTCATCTGGCCCTGCTGATCGCTCAGGCCGCAGAGAAGACCGACAACGACGGCAATAAGGTCGAATTGCAGTCTGCCGCCAGCCGCTGCCGCCTGCTGGCGGACAATGTGCAGTCCTGGACAAAACAAAGCTCGGCGAATTCTGTGTATTGGGTGGAGCGCACGGGTACTCAGCGTCAGCGGCTGTCACTGATGAGCGCTCCTGTGGAGGTCGGACCGATCCTGCGCGAACACCTCTACAACAACGGCCCGTGTGTCATCATGACCAGCGCAACGCTGGCGACCGGACAAAAGGACTTCGGGTTCTTCCGTTCCCGCATCGGTCTGACCGAAGGAGGTGACATTCGGCTGGGCAGCCCGTTCAATTATCAACAGCAGGCGCGACTGATTGTCTCGACCGGCATGGCCGACCCGGCCACGGATCCCAAACGCTTCGAACAGCAATGCTGCGAACGCATGCAGCGACATCTGCTGGAAACCAGCGGCCGGGCATTTGTGCTGTTCACAAGCTATTCGATGATGCAGAACTGCACCGAACGTCTGACGGGCTGGCTGGCTCAGAACAATCTGTCACTGTATTGCCAGGGCAAAGGTCTGCCCCGGACCGCCATGCTCGAACGATTCCGCGCCGACGAGCGAGCCGTGCTTTTCGGCACCGACAGTTTCTGGCAGGGTGTTAATGTGCCCGGCGATGCACTACAGAACGTGATCATACCGCGTCTCCCGTTCAGTGTCCCTGATCACCCTCTGCTGGAAGCGCGGCTGGAAGCAATCAAAGCCCGCGGCGGGAATCCGTTCCGCGACTACCAGACTCCCGAAGCGATCATCAAACTGAAGCAGGGCTTCGGTCGGCTTATCCGACACCGCAACGACACCGGTCGAGTCGTAATCCTTGATCCCCGCGTCCTGACAAAACCGTATGGCCGGCTGTTCATCGAAAGCCTGCCGAAGTGCCGGCTTGAAATCGACAATGGGGAGACGATTGAGCCGGTGCAGGCGGACTGAGTCGGGACGCTGCATTTCCGAGTTGCGTGAAATCGGTTTTCGAACCGGTGATCTCCGAAGCCCTTTCGCCAGGAAAGAACCCGCATGCATCAGCTCATTGCCGCGTTGGGCTATTTTGTGATGATTCTGCTGGCGTGGCTGATGAGTTCTCATCGGTGGCGATTTCCGTGGCGTGTGGTCATCGGAGGCTCGCTGCTGCAGATCGCGTTTGCAGTGCTCATTCTGAAGACGGACGCCGGACGCCGGGCGTTCACCGGAATCGGCGACTTTGTTACTCGGCTGCTGGACTGCGTCGATGCGGGCAGCAGCATGGTGTTTGGCACAGATTTTCGTGAGCACTATTTTGCCTTTCGCGTCCTGCCGACAATCATCTTTTTCTCGGCGCTGATGTCTGTCCTGTACCACATCGGTGTCATGCAGGTCGTCGTCAGAATTCTCAGCCGGATCATGCAGGTGACGCTGAAGACGTCGGGAGCGGAGAGTCTTGCGGCATCGGCAAATATCTTTGTCGGACAGACGGAAGCGCCGCTGGTGATCAAACCCTATGTGGCGCTGATGACCCGGTCGGAGCTGATGGCCGTCATGGTCGGCGGATTTGCCACCATCGCCGGCGGAGTCATGGCGGCGTACATTGGAATGGGTATCAACGCCGCTCATCTGATGACAGCATCCGTGATTGCCGCTCCGGCCAGTCTGCTGATTGCGAAAGTGCTGCTGCCGGAGACAGAAGTGCCGGTGACGCTGGGTGCGGAAAGTGAGGAAATGCCGCTCGACAGCAGTAACCTGATCGAGGCCGCTGCAAACGGAGTTTCCGACGGTCTGAAACTGGCGCTGAACGTAGGTGCAATGCTGATCGCATTCATGGCACTGATTGCGATGCTCGACTATTGTCTGGAAGGCCTGTCGCTGTGGATCCTCACCGGAATCGGCATCGAAAACCCGGTCCCGCTGACATTGAGCGGGATCTTTGGCACGCTGTTTTCACCATTGGCATGGCTGATGGGGATCGAGTGGAAGGAGTGTTCAGCCGCGGGTGAGCTGCTGGGACTGAAGATGGTGGCGAACGAATTCGTTGCTTATGAAAAACTCGGCGGCTGGCTGAAACCGGACGCTGCTGTTCATCCCCTGTCCGACCGGGCAGCGATGATCATGACGTATGCTCTCTGCGGCTTTTCCAATTTCGCTTCCATCGGCATTCAGGTCGGCGGTATCGGAGCGATGGCTCCCGAGCGCCGCAAAGATCTGACGGAGCTCGGCCTGCGAGCCATGCTCGGCGGAATGCTCGCCTGCTGCATGACGGCGTGCATCGCAGCGGTGATCTGGGAAGAACCGGTGAAAGCCCAACCTCAGCCGCCGTCGCCGACTATCAAGTGGCCGGAGTCGTTCTTTTCGGATGGCCCTGCTGACAACCCCATCGTTCCTCAAGCCTGAACCTGCAGTACACTATCCCGCCACCGGGCTCGCCCCTGTGCTTCAACGGCTTATGCGCAACTTGCAACGGAGTAGTAGCGCAGAAGCCGATGAACA
>JANNGQ010000125.1:0-5038 GCA_031403975.1 Planctomycetota bacterium | reverse complement strand
CGAACTCCTGCGGCACAGAGATCCGTTCACCGAAATTCACCATGTCCAGGCAGCCCGGCACAATGATCGCCGGCACTCCGCAGCGGGCTGCGGCGTTGAGCCGGTCAGGACCTGCGGACAACACGCCACCGACCAGTTCGTCCGCCAGTTCGGTGGTGGTAATGTCCAGCACTCCGGCCACCATGCCGCTCTCAATCAGTGATTCCATGGTCCTGCCGCCGGTCCCTGTCGCGTGAAACACGAGCACCTCGAAACCGGCGGCTTCGAGAATCTGTACAGCCGCACTGACACACTTTGTTGTGTTGCCGAACATGCTGGCCACGATCACCGGCTTCGCGGACTCTGCCGCGACAGACGCTGACACCATCCCGCAGATGGCACCCGCGGCACGGCTGAAGATCGCGCGGGAGATGCGGTTGAGGCCGCAGACGTCCACAACCGCCGGCATCATCGTGATGTCCTTTGTTCCGACGTAGTGGGCCGTCTGGCCGCTGGCCATCGTCGACACGATGAGTTTCGGAAATCCGATCGGCAGTGCTCTCATCGCGGCAGCGGCGATGGCGGTGCCTCCGCCACCGCCGAGTGAAATAACACCGTCAATGCGACCCTCAGCGTGAAGTCGTTCGAGCAGTCTCGGGGCCGCAGCGGACATCGCCGTCACACATTCCCCGCGATCTGCACGAGCCAACAGCGGTGCCAGATCGAGATTGCCGGCGACCGCCACTTCGTCGCGTGAAATATCCGGCCGGAGACCTGGCGTTCCGCCGGTTCCCACATCGATCAGCAGCGTCTTGTGGCCGTGCTCTCGAATGCGTTCTGCGACAAACGCATGTTCGATGCCCTTTGTGTCGAATGTGCCCAGGACGGCGATCGTCGGCATACGAAACCTGAACCGGAGGATTCTTCGATGAACAGCCAGCCAGGGAGAATATCAGGCCATCAGATTCATACCAGCGATTTCGGTATGATCCGGATGACACGACTGTTCAGCAAATTCGCTGTCGGAGGTGCAATCCGACAGTTTCTGAACTGACTGCGAATAACTGCTGCGGCTGCCGATGTGAGAGTCGGAGCGGTGGATCGCATCAGGTCGCCGGAAATCGGATTCGCAGACTCAGTGTCCTTTGGCGAATGTCTTCATCGGGTTATTTTGAAATGCGGAGAAAAGTTATGCGGAAGTCTTTCGCGGCGGCCACAGGTCTGGTGATGGCGATGAATCTGGCAGCTCAGGCAGGCGCGCAGGATTCCTGTACTGCCTGCGGCGAGCTGCCTTCCTGCTCGGTCTGCACTTCAACGTGCGATGGCTGCAACGGTTTCAGCGGCTGCAACAGCTGCGAGGTCGATCTCCCCGAGTGCGGCGTCTGCGGCACGGCTCAGTGCTGGGACTGCTCCGGCGAGGAAGGCATTGATGTCGACAGTCTGACTCCGGCAGCGCAATCGAAAAAACTTTACGAAGCTTCGCTCGCACGGATCAAGTTCGAGCTGCCGGAAGATGCCGGCGTGTCGTTGCTGGACCAGAAGATGTCAACACTCGGCGCGAAACGGGCATTCGTCGTGCCGGTGCAGAGTCAGGATAAGGACTATAAATACGAGATCAAAGTCGACGTCGTTCGCGGCGGAAAGAAGTACTTCAAGAAGATCAAGATTCAGGATCTGCGGGCCGGCATGATCCTGCTCGTCATAGTCGATGCACCTCCGGTCGCTGATGGTGAGCCGGGGCAGATCAATGTTGCAGCGGCTCCCGAAGCACTCGGCGGAAAGCCACCGGAAGAAGAAGGCGATAGCGCTCCCGAACCGGTCGCCGAAGGCGCTGCAACCTGAGGCATTCAAACTCCAGGTTTTTCGGCAACGATGACCGCACCTGGTGCGAGGAAAACGCCGAGGGTCTGCCAAAGGGCCGTGCCGATTGAAAAGCTCAGTCTGACGGCGAGACTGGTCTGATCGCTGTGAACGGCTCCGCGGGGCGAGGCCGTAATGACCCTGAATCCGGTCTGCTGCAGCACATTCAGAAAACTGCCGACGGGCATTGAGAATCGATGGTCATTCACCGCACGTCGGAGAAGTTTCCCGCCTCGTTCTGGGCTGACCTGCTGGAGGAATGCACCGACACGGGCCATCCAGGACTTGTCGACAACCCGCATGACCAGCAGCCCGCCCGGTGAAAGCCGAGCGAAGATGTCGCGGAGTTCGGACGGCTGATCGGGCCAGTAGATGTTGGCATCGAGCACGCTGATGACATCCGGAACTCCTGACTGAAGGGTGAAGTCCTTTATCTGCCCGCAGCACTGAGCCTGCATTCCGCCGGCTGTCACGTGAGCCACCGCTTCGGGCACAATGTCGAAACCGCAGACATCAAATCCGGAATCCCGGGCAGCCGACATGAAGCCGCCGTAGGCACAGCCAACATCCAGAAGTGACTTGCCGCGAGGTTCCGTGTGACGGCAGATCTGTTCCAGAATCGACTTGTACATCCGCTGTTTGAACTGATTCAGTTGCGCTCCGTGATGAGCGTCGCCCCAGGTCATCTGCTGAGTGTGGCGGATTTCACTTTCCAGACGGTATTCGCCGTCCATGAAGTATGACCGGCACGACGGACACCGGAGCCACTCTGTCTCACCGCGGGCATTGACGAACTTCCAGGCATGTCGTGCCTGTGCAGATGGCATTCCGCAGGCCGGGCAGATCGATGTCACGGGTGGCTTCGCCGACGACTGAACGGACAATGCTGCGGACATGGGAATCCTCAAGACAGAATGGGCGATGCAGAACTTCTCGACAGGTCCTACCCTACCGCCACCAGTTCCCGCTGCCATTTACGTGACGACACATGACCCGCGAACGCCACGACGTTGCTGCTGTCGTCCTTGAAGTGAAAACAGGAGAAACCGTGACTTCGGAGCAGTCCGATCAGTTCAGATGCTGAGCTTCCGAATTTCCGCAGCGTGTGTTCCAGCACTTCGACATACAGGCAGTCGACGCGGTTCAGGATGCTCTCGGCACCTCGCAGCACCTGCATCTCGAATCCTTCCACGTCGATTTTCAGCATCGCAATGTGTGCAATCCGATGTTCTTCGATCAGACTGGCCAGCGTCATACAGGGAACCTGCATTCCGTCACTGCTGTCGAGCGACACACGGTTGTTGTCGTCTTTTCGTTTTTCATCAGTGAAGCGGACGACTCCGGCTTCTGCCCCGAGTGCCACATTCAGACAGGTGACGTTGCGGCAGTGATTGATCTCTGCGGTCTTCTGCAGATGCAGAAACGTCTGCGGATGAGGCTCGACGGAAAACACCTGTCCCGAATCTCCGACGGCCAGTGAACCCGCGGCTGTCACGCAGCCGATGTTCGCCCCGACATCAATCAGTGTGTCGCCGCATTTCAGAAAGTCGTAGATGAATTCTTCAGCCCGGTCGATGACATCCGGGTTTACAAACAGCGTGAGCGCTAAGTTGCTCTTCGCAAAGAACGGCACCGTGTACTGCGATCGCTTCAGGCGGATGCGATTCGAAAGGCCGCTGCCCTGCAGAAGATAGCCGGCAAACGCCTTAATCGGATTCTCGAGCTTTGGACTGTCCGAACCGATGATTCTCTGCAACAGATTCATGCGCATCCGTCCCTGAGCACGGTGAATGGAGGCCGCGAAGGCAGTACCGGAATTCCATCCCGGAGCAATTGTGAACGCAGTATCCGCCAGTTGCCGCAATCGAGTCAATACGGCTGTCACGCCCCGCCCAGAATGATTCCACGCGGTCTGAAGCCGCCAATTCAGCAAGCATCCGGATTCTGGCTTTGTCATCTGCGGGTACGGCAGCCAACGGCAACATCCATTACTCCGCCCCGAATGAAGCACTAATCCACCGTTGCCGTCCAGTTCCCCCGCCAGCTGACGTCACGCACTCGGACGCTCGATTCGTCCAGGAAGTAGAACAGGCCGAACGCGCGGTCGTTGGTAGATTCCAGAGGGCGGCGAAAGATCCCGGTCTCGTTCAGAATCAATGTGATCGTGTCGCCATCCAGACGAACCTGCATGGAATTCCAGTCATTCACAAGCAATGGCAGAGTCTGCACGAGCTGATTCTGCGGCTCAGACGTCAGATTGCCGGCGTCGAGGCCGGAACGGTCATACATCCCGTCCGTGACGGAATGGACCAGTACGCCGCGGTCCTTATCGAGCACAAACACAGTACGGCCCAGCGCAGGATGTACCAACTCAGAGCCGGGAACATACCGGAAACTATAGGCCATCGTGCCATCCTCCAGCAGCGGACGGAAGTACTGCAACAGGCTTTCGGATTTCGTCTCGGCCAGTGCAGTGCGGTGCAGGCCGACCACCAGACTTTCATCTGACCGCCAGTCGGAGCCGCTGCGGTTCCGAGGCACGAAGGGTCCGACTCCCCCGAAATATGGACGGCACCAGCCTTCAAGATCCCGGCCCGTGTCGATCCGAACCGATTCAGGTATTTCGGGTGAACCGGTGATTCTTGCGCTGCGTATCGACGCACCCGGAATCTTTGCGGCTCGGACGCAGAGCCACGGATCAGAGTTCGCCGACAACTCCGTGGAACTGATCAATTCTCCATCCATCCATACGTCAGCCTTCTGCTGAGCAACGACCAGACGATACGACCTGATTTCCGTGGCGGCGTCGACAGCAGCCAGTGGAGACTTGATCGGCACTGCGTCGCGACCATACGGAATTATCTGCATTTCATTTTCTTCCGTCGCAGGATTCAGAAAGTGACCACCATAACCGATCTGCAGGTATTCACCGCCGACTGGCGTCAGTTCGCATTCGAACGAGAATTCGCCGCGAATCGGCTTCGGCCAGCAGAGCACATCGTCTTCGAATCCCGACACATGCCGAATGCTGCCGTCATCGTGCTGAACCCAAAGCGGCGGC
The DNA here is from genome assembly GCA_031403975.1 of Planctomycetota bacterium. Lineage (GTDB taxonomy): Bacteria > Planctomycetota > Planctomycetia > Planctomycetales > Planctomycetaceae > SXXK01. The sequence goes on along the minus strand of JANNGQ010000125.1, from coordinate 138 downwards.
GGAACTCCGTCATTTCTCAGATCCGCCCGCATCATGCGGAACGATCGCCAGGCATCAGGCTGTGCACACGCTGAATTTCATGAAGACGACGAAGGTTAAAGCTTAAAGCGAGCCCGTGGTGAAGATGCCCTCATCAGC
>JANNGQ010000124.1:0-9663 GCA_031403975.1 Planctomycetota bacterium | reverse complement strand
GCCGGCTCCAGCGCCGAATCCTCACAGGCACTCTTTCGGCCCTTCCTCAACGCGCCGATGACACCGCCTGCGCCAATGAGCATGAAGACGGCGGGAATCCAGAGCCTTGATGGCCTGCAATCGCTCTCCGCCGTCGTCGCGGTCATCGCCTGGTCGACGTCCGGAAAATAAAGATCCATCCGAAGCCAGTTCCAGCAGTTCCCACGCCGCTTCTCCTGCGACGTCAGTTTTCCCCTGAGCGATGTACATCTGCAGCTGTCGGCCCAGAATTGACTGCCGCGTCTCCGACCCGCGTCCCAGCCTCGCCTCGATCGCAGCGACCTTGTCGAGCATGCCAAGTTTGCTGAACACCGGGATTAGTTCAAGCTGTTCGTCGGTTCCTGATGGAAGACCAAACAGACGATCGGCTGCCAACATTGCTCGGTCACGGGGTCCGTGTTCCAGACTCAGCTTCAGAGCAAATCTCTCGACCGCCGCGAGGAATGCGGGTTCTGTTGACGTGAGAGAATCGACGAGTTGAAGGGCTTCATCGTGCAGTCCCGATTCGCTGGCGGATTTCGCGATGAGAAATCGCAAGCCTTGCAGGTGCGGCATTGTTTCTGCGGCGATGATCTGCTGCAGCAAAGCGCCGGACGCATCATCGAGTTGGCCGGCCATCTGGGCTTTCACCAGGCACAAGCGAAACATTGTTCGTGCTGATCCATCAGCGGCCCGGTTGACGGTCCACTTCTGGAAATCACCTATCGCATCCAGTCTCGCCAACGAAGCAATGCATCGCTCAAGGATGAGTGCTTCTTCAATTCCAAACTCACCCTTAAGAACCTCGTGAAAACTCATCGGTTCATGGCCGACAGCTGCGTTTGTCGAGTCGTTCGACCGGAGGAAAGGCGTCCAGCAGACCGACAGGAATTCCAGGAGACCTTGCGGATCGTTTTTGTTAAGCAAATCCAGGAGGTCCATGCACGTTTCGACGACCATGATCCTTGTGTCTTCGGCGAACAAGACCGAGACCCTTGCGTCTTCGAGGAACCATGGCGCTTCATCAGAGGCGAGAGCTTGAATACGTTTGAGAATGCGATGCAGGAGTTCGTGGTCCTCCAATGGGATCGCGAATTCCAGGAGTCCGAAACACTGAGTCAGACTGTTCGCCTGTGCCAGCGACTTTTCGATAAGCAACAACATGGATTCGCGGTCAAGAACATTGCTGGGAATACTGAACCACGGTGCACACAGGCATTCCGGTGCATTGACCAATAAATCGGCAAGCACCGACGCCGCAACTGGCCGGATTCTCGCCCTTTCCTCGTCCGTGGTCTCTCGTTGAAGCCTTTGATCGATTGCAAAAAGGCGAAGCGCCTTGCTGGCATTCCCGGAAGTCTTCTGAAGGAAGTCATCCAAAGCACGCCAGAATTCTGAAGTGACTCCCACACGCAATTGCGAGTCGTCGTTTAACGAGTCAATCAGAAATGCCGCGGGACGAAGGCCGTGACGCGATCTGAACTCTTGACCGAAGACGAACGCGAGGTCTTCATTCGATGGAGGAGTTTCTCCGCACACAAGGGATCTGCAACAGGAACAAAGGACATCGCCAAACGTTGAATGCACGGAACCCTGCAGAAAGTCGCCGATCGATTCGCTGCTGTCGGTCCGCTCACGTTGTGACGATTGAGTATTCCTGATGCCCGGAGCTAGCCCTCGTGGCGTGTCAAAAGCAACGTCGAGACGTACGATTCGGCGACAGAGCTCATCCGACTCGGCGGTTCGACCCGTTTTCCGAAAGATCTCGCAGAGAAGAAACATTGCCTCCCAGTCGTCCGGTGATTGTGCAAGCAGCGTTTCACAAAGCTCTTCGGCGATCGACATATGGTCGCCTGCGGTCAGTAACTCTATTTCGCGAAGTATTTCCGGCCGCCCGGTTCGTGACTTGGCAATCGTGACTTGAAGGTTGTATGCCTCATCAGTTTTTCCTGCGTTTTCCAGCTGCTTCACAAGCTTGCTCTGCTCGGCGACAACTGGAGTGATCTCCACAACCTGCCGCTGATAACCTTCGGCTTCCGCGAGGTTGTGTTCGCGCTCTGCTAGTGAGACGAGTTCCTTCAGTACGCTCACATTCTGCCTGTCATCCATCAGCAGTCGTTCGAGGGCTTCTCGTGCTTTGCGGAACTCGCCGGATTCGCGGTAGGCGGTGGCGATGTGGCGGCTCATTTCGCGGGGCAGGTTGTGTTCGCGGGCTCGGAGGTCGAGTCGCTGGATGAGTTTTTCGAACTGGTTCGTGCGGAGGTAGAGCTTGCTGAGCAGCACGACGATCGCCGTTTGATTTTCGAGATCTGGAACTTTCTCGAAGGCACGCCAGTAGAGTTCGATGGCTTCAGCGGTGTGAAATTCGTCGGCCAGTGTCCTGGCGAGGGCTCGCAGGGACGCTTCGTCACCGGGGTTGACTCGCACGGCCTGCCGAAGTGCATTCATCGCGTCGTCGGGTTTGCCGACTTCGAAGCAGAGATCCGCGAAGAACTGATAGGCCTCGGGATTTCCTGGCGTTGCCCGGACCACATCACGACCCGCTTGCAGAGCCTGCTCGAATCGACCGAGCCGGACTTCCAGTCGAGCAATCTTCTTCAGGATATCCGAGACGCCTCGTCGGTCGAGTGATGCAAGTTTCCTCATCGCATCGGCGGCGTCGCCGAGTCGTCCGGTGCGTTCGTACAAGTCCGCGAGGATTGACCAGCCCGCCGTGGATTGCGGTTCGAGTTCTACGACCTTCAGGGCCGACGCCGTGGCTTCCGGCAACTTTTCCGCAGCGTCCCGGTACAACGCCAGAGTTCGCCAGCGATCGGCGAGGGAGAAGCCCGGCTTTTCTGAAAAGCCGGGCTTCGGCGACTGCAGTTCCTCGGCCAGCAGTTTCGTTTGTTCCTCAAGTTGCCGGCCCGCGATGAGCGTCTTGATGCGTTCGTTGAGGACTTGCCGGAACTCTTCCGGAGTTTCCGCCAGTCCTTCCGCAAGTGTCAGCTGGTTCAACGACTCAGCAATCATTTCATCTCGCGGCCCTGGCTCGCGGCCCGTAGCTTGGCCCCATCTGGGCCGAGAGTCTTCTTCCCCGTTCAATCCATTGGATCGCTCATGCCCTGGAGACTCCGCAGGATCGTCCACAGGCAACCGTTCAGCCGCCTCAACAAGCATCTCGGAGAACAAAAGCCGATCGGAAAACTCCGGTTCAAGGCTGCACGCCTCCCGCATCGACGCCAGTGCCGGTTCGAACACGCCAAAGCTGTGCAGCACTTCCGCCAGTCTGACGAGGTTACTCTCGGTGCGACGATCGTCTTCAGCCATGGCCTTCCATGTCGCGAGGGCCTCATCCGTACGCTGCAGCCGGTGCAGGTACTCGCCGAGGTACTCGCGATACTGCGGTTCGTCCGGGGCATTCTGGATAGCTGCCTGATAGAGCTGGAAGGCACGATCCGTGAGTTCCGCCCGTCGCATTAACCCGGCCACGCGGCTCAGCGTCGCCGGATCATTTTCCCGATCAGCGAGAAGTTGTTCCCAGACAGCGGCAGCCTTTGCGCGACGTTCTTCAGCGGGCAGGTCGACACGACTGAGATACAGCTGTCCCCAGTCCTCAATGTGATCCAGGTTTCCCGAATCGTATTGAGCCAGCAATTCGTACTGAGCAATCGCCTCCGCCGGCTTCTTGTCGCGAACGAGCTGTGCAATCAGCGATTCGCGAAGAACGACATTCGACGGTGCGAGCTGTATCGCTCGGGCATACACCTCGGTGGCGGCGGCCGATTGATTCATCAGCGAAAGGACTCGAGCCAGCCGCCCCAATGCGTCCACGTCTTCCGGATGAGATTTGATCCAGACGTCGTAGTAATCCGAAAGCCCGGCCAGGTCGTCACGGCTGCGAAATACATTCTCGATGCGGTGGCGGATTTCGCGGAACAGCCAACTGTCAGCGTCGAGGCTGCTCAGCTGCGATTCGAGCACACGGATGGCTTCCTCCGGCCGGCTGAGCTGGATCAACAGGTCGCTGGCCGAGAGATTTGCCTGGACTCGCTGTTCTGCGTCTTTCGTGTCTTTCGCCAGCGATTCAAATCGCGAAAGGGCATCCTGCCATCGACCTTCGTCCGCCAGAGTTGCGGCGATCTGTTCTCTGACTCGCAAATCTCCGGGGAATTCGCTCTCCAGCCGTTGCCATGTGGCAACGGCTGCAGCGGCGTTCTGAGCCCGCTGATGAGTCCTTGCGAGTTCCTTGCAGATCTCGATAAAGTCGGCCTTCAGAGGACGGCATTCGATCGCACGCGCAAACGCAGTGACTGCGTCGTCCGACTTTCCCGCCATCAGCAACGCGCGAGCCAGATACCAGTGAACGACGGGATCATCAGCCCGTTGTTCAGCCGCTCGCCGCAGCGCAATGACTGCGGCGGCCGATTCGGAATGCTGCAGCCTGAGCATCCCGACGACAAGACTGGCAGTCGCGGGCTCGGTGCTGTCCGGGACGGGAAGCGACGCCACCTGTAGCTTGCCCCCTGCCGGTTCGAGCAACGGCAATCCGGCAACCGCGCACAATGATTCCTCAAACTGCCCGATTGAGCCACGATCCAGATGAAACTCGCGAACTCGGTCAAACGCCGTTCCGAAGCGTGGATGGGCGAGCAGCACTTTCAGAAACTGCGCTGTGATTTCTGTCTGCTCAGAATCTTCGTGAGTGGCCTGGTCGAGGCGGATTGTTCCCTGAATGATCCTCAATGGGCCGAAGATGCAGAGCAGAAACCCCGCCAGGCAGGTCAACCGGGCACGTCGCAAAGGATCTGTCGCGAAAAAAAAGCGAAAGGAATTGTGCCCTTTCGAAGTCGTGAGATTCTGGATCGGTCCGTATCCGTCCGAATTCTCACGAATTCGGCGACAGGCGATGTCCGAATTCACACGAGTTCTGCAATCGGAATCGTTGACCGCCTCGCCACGCCTCGCTGAAGTACAATTGCCGATGAATCCGTGCATCCGATTTCTCTGCTGATCGCGCATTTTCGCTGGTTGTCGAACCATGTTAACGGCGCGGAGACGTGCCGGAAAAGCAGTTCCGCGAAGGAACACGGCTGCCGCGTTGGTTTGTCAGCGTTCGGATCGCCGTATCAACGACTCGGCCGACGGCTTAAACCCTGAAAACAATGCCAATCACGAGGGTATCCGGGCCAACCTTCATCTTGCGGAGTTTTGCCGTCATCGGATAGGCTTCCGAGTGATTTTTCCGGAATGGATTCCGCGGGATCGGGAGCAGGGAGGGCTCGATGAGCGCTGTGAAAACGCAACGATCGCTGACGGTCGCCGAGATCGCTCAAATCCTTGATGCAGAAGTGCTCGGGAACGCGCTGGCGGTGATCGATGATGTGGAGGTCATCGAACGCGCACAGACTCGGCACCTCGCATATATCGGAGACCTGAAGGGTCTGCCACGGCTAAAACACAGTCACGCAGCCGTGGTGATTGCGCCGTTGAGTCTGCGAGACGAACTTGTCCGGATTCCGGATCGGAGTTTTCTGCTCGTGCCGCAGCCGGAAGTGGCGTTCCTGTCGATTGCCGGCCTGCTGAAGCCGCCGCGCCCCAGATCCAGAATCGGCGTTTCCGATCGGGCAGTTGTCGATCCGACGGCAAAGATCGGAGCCAACACAAACGTTCATCCGCTGGCAGTCATCGGGGCCGGCGTGGTCGTCGGGCACAGCTGTGACATTCATTCAGGTGTGGTCGTCGGGGATGGCTGTCAGATCGGCGACAACGTGATCCTGCATGCCAATTCCGTGCTGTATCATGACGTCCTGATCGGCAGTCATGTCATCATTCATGCGTCGTGCGTAATCGGGTGCGACGGGTTTGGATATCGTTTTGTCAATGGCGGACACGAACTTCTGCCGCACTACGGGACTGTGCGGATCTGTGACGATGTGGAAGTCGGCGCGGGGACGACAATCGACCGGGCCAAAGTCGGTGAGACCGTTGTCGGGACAGGAACACGGATCGACAATCTGGTGATGATCGGACACAACTGTCAGATCGGTCGCCACAACTTATTGGTGGGACAGGTCGGGCTGGCCGGTTCCGTGACGACCGGAGACTACGTTGTGTGCGCCGGGCAGGTGGGCATTGCTGATCATGTCCACCTGGGTGACGGCGCGGTCATCGGAGCGAAAGCCGGAGTTCATCGCGACATGCCGGGTGGGCAGACTTATCTGGGAATTCCTGCGGCACCGGCGGCAGAGACCAGTCGCCAGATGATCGCGCTGCGAAGGCTGCCCGAAATCAGGGACTCCGTCAAGAGAATGGAAAAGGAACTGGAATTGCTGAGAACTCGGCTGTTCGATGCGACGCATGTCATGCCGACGGAGAATCATGACGTTGCGGCTGCGGCGTGACGTGTGTTTGTTCGCTGTGTGGCTGTGGGTTTCAACTGTTGGCCCGCCGTTCTACGCCGCGAAGGATCTATCGACGTGTTTTCCAAAGTATTCCCGAAGTCCCCTCTCCCCTTGGTAGGGGGAGAAGGTGGCCGACAGGCCGGATGAGGGGGTTTCCTGCGATTCGGCTCCTCAAAAGTCCTTCACGGCGTTGGCCTGCAACCCCGTCGGCGGGAATTCGACCCGGGGCGACGTCGAAAACGAATCCCAGCCGGCGGAGCGGCTGGACAACAGTAAATCGCAGCCGCCGACGGAGCAACGACTTTCGACTTTAACTCGATTGAGCATTCGGATTCTGATGTCCTTGTCTTTACCACCAGATTCAGAGCCAACAATTCTCCCGTTCGTTCGTCCGGCATTGGATGCAGCGAACGGACGGAATGCCATTGCGCCGATGAGGCTTGGCCTGCTTGCGGGAGGCGGTGAGTTTCCGATTCGCTTTGCCCGCGCGGCTCGGAATGCCGGGCATTATGTGTTCGGACTGGGTGTGGCGGGAATGGCGTCGGATGAGCTTTACGATGCCTGCAATGAGTTCCGTTTTGCCTCCATCGGGCGATTCGGAAAGGCCATCCGGCTGTTCAGGAAGGCGAGTGTGCAGCGAATCATCATGGCGGGCAAGATTGAAAAAACCGTGCTCTTTGATCCGTTCCGGTGGTTTCGCCTGATGCCCGACTGGCGGTCGATTCACATGTGGATTCGCTATGCCCGGGAGAACAAAAAGGATGACACGATCCTGCTGGCTGTGATTCGCGAGTTTGAGCGTGATGGCCTGATTTTTGATTCCGCACTGAAGTACTGCCCGGAGCTGCTTGTGAAACATGGATTCCTCACCAACCGCCGTCCGACTGCGTCCCAATGGAAAGATATTCGTTTCGGCTGGGAAATGGCCAGGGAAATGGGACGACTGGATATTGGTCAGACAGTTGTCGTCAACGACACAGCTGTGATCGCCGTGGAAGCCATTGAAGGGACGGACCGCTGCATTCGCCGTGCGGGGGAACTCTGCCGTCGCGGAGGCTTTACGGTTGTGAAAGTCGCAAAACCAAAACAAGACATGCGGTTTGATGTACCCACCGTGGGGCTGGATACGATCAAAACGATGCATGAATCCGGTGGTCGAGTGCTGGCGATTGAAGCCGGGATGACAATCATCATCAATCCGGAAGATGTGACTTCCGTGGCCGACAAGTTCGGCATTGCCATTGTGGCTGTCAATTCAGAAGAATTGGCCCTTCAGGCCGCGGCGTGAACGGGAACCGGCAACAATTGCCGATCCCGGAGTGTCAGTTCGGTCGAGGAATCCTTTTGCGATCGCTGCAACATGACGTGTATGCTGCCGCAAGTTCGCCATTTCTCCTGATTCTGCCGGCTGTGCCGTGAGATCCGACATGTTTCCTTCGTCCCGAAGCACTGAGTTCCTGGGCCAGGCTGGTTTCGCGGTGACTCTGCTGTTGTCCTGTCTGAACCCGGCCGAGACCGCCGCCGAAGATCCTGCGGGAATCGTCTGGTTCGTAGGATCTGTGACGGGACTGATCGGTGATCGGGCCGCGATCGATATGGGAGAAGCCCATAGTCTTCGGATCGGTGATGCCCTGTCTGTGTTCCGCGGCAAAGACGACCATTATGTCCCCCTGGGAATACTGACCATCGCTGACAGCCGCCCGACGCGGAGTTTGATGGCGAGGACGAGTTGGTTTCAGCCACAGGTCGGCGACGTCGTCATTTATATGAAGTCACTGAAACAGCTGGGAACGGGAGCAGAATTTCAGGACGAATTCCTGAAACACCAGGTCTTCGCGGCCGGAACTCGCAACCGCTATTCAAGTCAGCATCTGGCGGAAGAATCGGAGACTCTTCAGCGATTCATGCATCGACAGCCTCAATGGGTGAAGGAGCATAAGCCCGTCGCCGGAGCCATTCGTTCTGCGTCCGTCAGTCGCAGTGCTCTGGATGAAATGCAGCCCTTGCTGAATCAGATTCTGACGTACCACGAGTATCAGTCGCAGGGGATTCCTGTTGACAAAGCCGTCGGAGCCGAATGGTCGCTGGTGCTGTCCACGCTGGTTATCCGTGACGACGGAGGACTCTCGCCTGATGTGTCGGCTGAGACGGTTAAACCCCTCGATGAAGCCGCGACCGGACAAGGCACAGAATCGGCGTCAGTAACATCCAAGGCCGCAGAAATCCCGATTGAGTCCATTCGCCGTCACGTCGACAAAATCATGTTCACGCGATCGCCTGAAGAGCGGCGCGTGGCCACATTGATCTGTACGGCCGTGGAGCAGTACAGCCCGCTTCATGAACGACTCTGGATCAGCCAACAGCTTCGGAATACACAGTTTGCCTCTCTGGCGGACGATTTCCAGTTGCTGCTGGAGTTCGAAGCGGTGCTTCAGAAACTTCGGGAAGAGCAGAAGTCCTGACAGAATGGATGTCGCGCAACTCGTGCGAGTTCCGGCAGAATGAACGTAGCGGAACTCCCGAGAGTTTCGGCCTGAAATCTCACGACTTCAGCTACAGACACGGACTGGAACTGGTCCAGGGACTGCGGTCCGGTTGCGAATCCGCAGTGATCCGGACAAACTGACCGGATGACCGAGACTGCGTCGCAAACGATGAGCACGGAGCACAGCCCGCCGGAACTCCGGCCGCTGTTGATCGGGACGGCCGGACACATCGATCATGGCAAGACGTCACTGGTCCTGAGACTGACGGGCGTCGACACCGACCGGTTGCCGGAAGAGAAAGCCCGCGGGATTTCCATTGACCTCGGGTTTGCACATTTCGACTGCGGTGCGTTCCGATTCGGCGTTGTCGATGTTCCCGGCCACGAGCGATTCGTGCGGCAGATGGTGGCGGGCGCGGCCAATATTGATCTGGCCGTGTTTGTTGTCGCGGCGGACGACGGAGTCATGCCGCAGACCCGCGAACATCTGGACATTCTGCAGTTGCTGGGCGTCTGCCACGGAGTCATTGCGGTGACGCGGCGCGACCTGGTGGACGACGAGATGCTGGAACTGGTTTCGGAGGAAATCCGTGAGCTCGTTGCCGGCACGTTTCTGAAGCATTCGCCGGTCATCGCCGTATCGAGCGTCACCGGCGAGGGTTTTGACTCACTGAAATCTGCCCTTTGCTCCGTCGCATCGTTGATTCCTGTGCGAGACGGCAGCCCGGTGTTTCGCCTGCCGATTGATCGAGTCTTTACGCTCCCCGGCCGCGGGAC
>JANNGQ010000123.1:0-4718 GCA_031403975.1 Planctomycetota bacterium | reverse complement strand
CTTTGCGAGGAATTGGTGTCCGAGCAAAGTCCGTTTCGGCTGGAAGCGACGGAGCGAGACGCGGCACTCGTCGACGAATTCCGTGAGCGTTTGGCCGGTCTTCGCGATGAACTGGAAACGCTGCAAAAGAAGACGCCGGCGGAGATCCCTTACGCAGTCGCCGTACAGGATGGGGGACCTCCGGGGACACCGCACGAGGGATTTCATGACGCGGCGGTCTACCTGCGTGGCAACCACTTGAATCCGGGTCCCTCGGTGCCGCGCGGTTTTCCGAAGATCATCGCCGGAGCGGCTCCTCCGGCGATTCACCAGGGGAGCGGTCGGCGGGAACTGGCCCACTGGCTCGCCAGTCCCGATAACCCGCTGACGGCGCGGGTCATGGTGAATCGCATCTGGCAGCATCATTTTGGCGCTGGCCTTGTCTCCACGTCGGCGAACTTCGGTGAAATGGGGGAACGCCCCAGCCATCCAGAACTGCTGGATTTTCTTGCGGCCAGATTTGTCGCATCAGGCTGGTCGGTCAAAGCCATGCATCGGCTGATGATGTTGACGAATGTCTATCAACAGAGCTCGATGCCGACTGCCGGGAGCCTGGCGGCCGATCCTGAAAACCGCCTGTTGTCGCGTGGGAACCGGCGGAAGCTGGAGGCTGAAGCCATTCGAGACAGTCTTCTGTCCGTTGCGGGAAGGCTGGATTTCACTCCGGGCGGTCCGGGTTTTCAGGACTTGGCCACACCGCGCCGCACCCTGTATCTGATGGCTGTTCGAACAGGCGCGAAGACTGCGGAATTTGGTTCACTTTTCGATGCGGCCGACTGCACCGGAATTGTGGAACGCCGCACAGAAACGATCGTCGCTCCGCAGGCCCTGTTTCTGATGAATGATCCCCTGGTGACAGAGCTGGCGAAGGCGCTTGCGGATCGTGTTGCCGTCGACGTTTCAGACGGGAGTGATCGAGACCGCATCGGGAGACTGTACGAAATAGCTTTCGGGAGGCAGCCTACGGAGGCCGAAGTCGAAATCGGAATTCAGCTGCTCTCGGACCGGCCGCAGTCCGGTGCCTGGGCGGACTATTGCAGAGTGGTCCTCTGTACGAACGAGTTTCTGTTTGTCGATTGAATGTGACAAGAGTTGGGATCAACACACGTGACTTTGAAACCAATCCAACAGTCTCGCCTCTCACTGACTCGGCGTGAGTTGCTGCACCGTTCGGGTGGCGGTTTTGGCGCACTCGCGCTGGCGGCGCTGTTGGCGGACGAGTCGGCTGCGGCGCATCCCGCGATCTTAGGCGAACCGCCTGATCCGCTGGTGGAGAGGCAACCGCATTTTGCTGCCAGGGCAAAACGAGTCATCTTTCTGTTTATGCCGGGCGGGCCATCGCAGGTCGATACGTTTCATCCGAAGCCGCAGCTCACGAAGGATGACGGACAGCCGGCTCCGAAATTGTATCTCGGACAGCAGCGGAGCCTGCTCGCATCTCCCTGGAGATTCAGACGGTACGGTTCATCGGGACTTGACGTGAGCGAACTCTTTCCGCATACGGCGCAATGTGTGGACGAACTTTGCGTGATCCGTTCAATGGTCACTGACGATCCGAATCATCCCGGTGGCTGTCTGCTCATGCACACGGGCGAGCGAGTTTCTTCGAGGCCGAGTCTGGGGGCCTGGGTCACTTACGGACTGAGGACTGAGAATCACGATCTTCCTGGGTTTGTTGCGATCGGACCAGGGCCCATCATTGAAGGGGCGCGGCAATACGGGGCGAGCTTTCTTCCTGCCTCGTATCAGGGGACGTTTGTGTCCAATCCGGATCAGCCGTTGAAGAATCTCACGGGCCCGGTGCCGCGTGAACAGCAGCGGCGCGAACTCGATGCCCTGGCTCGGCTGAACGAACTCCATCGATTCAGCCGTGCCGACGACAGTCGGTTGATTGCCCGCATCGACTCGTTTGAGTTGGCATATCGCATGCAGACGGCGGCCCCCGAAGCATTCAGCCTGCAGGGAGAAACCGCCGAGACCGCTCGACTCTATGGCCTCGATCAACCGAACACAGAAACGTTCGGCAAGCAATGCCTGCTGGCGCGGCGGCTGGTCGAACGGGGAGTGCGGTTCGTGCAGCTCTACCACACGACGGGAGGCTTTCAGCCGTGGGACCAGCACAGTGATCTCAAGAGCGGACACGAAAAGAACGCGCTGGCGACTGATTTGCCGATCGCCGGACTTCTGCGAGATCTCAAGCAGCGCGGGCTGCTCGACGATACGCTCGTCATCTGGGGCGGAGAATTCGGTCGCACACCGGCGCGCGAAGGAAAGGCCGACGGTCGTGACCATCATCCGTTCGGCTTCACCATGTGGCTTGCCGGTGGAGGAGTCAAGCGCGGCATGGCCTACGGAGCCACCGACGAATACGGCTGGGATGCGATCGAAAACGCCGTCCACGTCCACGATCTGCACGCAACGATCCTGCACCTGTTGGGACTCGATCACGAACAGCTGACCTATCGCCATGCCGGACGCGACTTCCGACTGACCGACGTCTACGGCAACGTCGTCAACGGCATTCTGGCATAGGGCGAATCCGATTAGCGCGATACCAGCCGGATGGGTAACCTCTAACTGCCAAGTACCAGGGATTCCATTTCACCATGCTCGAAACACCCGACATTCCCCTCGATCCTGTCCAGGAAATCACTGTCCCGGTGGAGCAGCTGACCGAGTTGCTTGTGGCGATGTACGTCAGGAAGGGGATGCTTCGCGTCGACGCAGAAGTTGTTGCCGCTCGGCAGGTCGAAGCCGATTTGCGCGGCATCCATTCGCATGGGAGCCGCGCCACGCCGCGATACCTGACCGCGATCGATGCGGGGGACATTGATCCGCGCGGCCATATCGAAACGATCAGGCAGACGGCCGCGATTGCGGTCCTGGACGGCGGCCGTGCGATGGGTCACATCGCTTCGACCAGGGGTATGCAGCTGGCGATCGAACTCGCTCGGAGTGCCGGCACAGGAACGGTAGCCGTCCGGAACAGCCAGCACTTCGGGGCCGCATCGGTGTACTCGCTGCTGGCGGCTCAGGCAGGGATGATCGGCTACTGCACGACCAGCACGGGTTATGCGTCGGTGGCGGCCTATGGCAGCCGTCAGGCGGCGGTCGCGAACAACGCATTCGCGTGGGCCGCACCAAGCCGCAACGGCGCTCCATTCTGCCTCGACATGGCCTGCGCGGTCGCCGCGTGGGGCAAGGTGCAGAGTCTCGGCATGTACGGGCAGCCGTTGCCGCCCGGTTGGGCTCTCGACGCCGCTGGTAACGCGACCACAGATCCGCAAGCCGCGAAGACGATGCTGCCGGCCGCCGGTGCACGCGGTTATGGTCTCGCGTTCCTGTCCTCGATTCTCGCCGGACCACTCGTCGGCGGAAAGATGCCGCTGCACAAAACGAAAAGCCCAGAGTGCGAAGGGACCGAGCATTTCTTCTATGCGATCGATGTCGCTCAGTTTGTGGAACCCAACCGGTTTTACGATGAAGTCGAACTGACGATCAATGACATTCACGCTCTGACGCCCGCCGACGGATTTGACCGCATTGCACTGCCGGGCGAACTGGAATGGGAGCGATCCCGTCAGTGGACGGCCGCCGGAATCCCCCTTCATCGCGAACACTTGCGGGATCTGGGTGAAGCCGCCGGCAAACTGGATTGCCCGGTCCCGTGGAATCTCTGACACTGATTTTGACATGAGTCGCCATCACTCTCCGAGCGATGACACTTTGTGCGAAAACGTGAGCCCTTCCGGACTGCGTCACTCGGAGAGTGACGACTACTTGAAGTCTTGTCACACGTTTCGCAACCACGGTCATGCAACGTTATTGACCTGCTTTTGTCCATGATTCAGATTGGGACTGCACCGTCTCATCGCTCAGGAACAAGGACGTCACATACACAAAACCCGCTGGCAGATTCAGCGGAGCCGCCTCTTTGCAGCGACGGACACTCCCTTACGTGGCGTCGGCTTCCAGCCGACGATGTCCCGCTTCAACGGGCCCGCCACTCTTCAGCGACGGGAACATTCGAAAGCCGAAAGCCGAAAGCCAAGAATCAGCTTCAATGGGGCCGCCGCTTTGCAGCGGCGGAAACGGCAGAAACCGGAGTCGGGATCCGCCTTCACGCTCGGCTTCAATGGGGCCGCCGCTTTGCAGCGGCGGAAACATTTCTATCGGCGGACAGGAAATCGTGGTGAAGCCCGCTTCAATGGGGCCGCCGCTTTGCAGCGGCGGAAACCTGTGTACTGGCCGGTCAGAGAGGAACTGACGTGGGCGCTTCAATGGGGCCGCCGCTTTGCAGCGGCGGAAACAGGCCGCTGGTCTACAGGCTGCAATCGCAAATCGTGGCGCTTCAATGGGGCCGCCGCTTTGCAGCGGCGGAAACACAACCGGTGACATAGCGGTCATTCCCGGAGTTCTCGGGCTTCAATGGGGCCGCCGCTTTGCAGCGGCGGAAACGTCAGGATGCGGCTTCATTGATCTGACGGCAGCAGAGATGCTTCAATGGGGGCCGCCGCTTTGCAGCGGCGGAAACAGACCTCTGCACACGCGCCAACGATCACAGGCTCAGGCTTCAATGGGGCCGCCGCTTTGCAGCGGCGGAAACACTCGTGCAATGCCCACAGGAAAAACTCAATCGGTTGGCTTCAATGGGGCCGCCGCTTTGCAGCGGCGGAAAC
>JANNGQ010000122.1:0-3364 GCA_031403975.1 Planctomycetota bacterium | reverse complement strand
TGGCATGGGTCTTCAGTTGAGCGATCATTTCCGGTCGACATGGGACAGGCTGGACGTCAACTGTTTCGTCCGGGTTAAAGCGAATGTAGTTCAGACCGCCAAAGGCAGCGGCAAACTGATCCTGCTTCCCGATCGGCTTTCGGAGCAGATCAATTTCAATTTCACACGCCTGAGACGCCAGCTTCATCGGCGATGTGACTTCGCCACGATAGGCGTACAGTGCATTCAGCAGTCCAACCGTCAAACTACTGCTTGAGCCAAGTCCCGTTCCCGCCGGGACGTCACCCACCGTGGTGATCTCCAAGTGACGTCCGAGTCCCGTCATCTTCAGTGCTTCACGCACAATCGTATGTTCAATCAGATTGACGTCTGCCGCGATCTCCGTCTTTGTGTACGCGACACGAGTCGTCGGATCGAACCGCGGACTGACCGTGACGTACATGTGCTTATCGAGAGCAAAGGACAGAACCGCTCCGGGCTCTTCGCGATAGAAGCTGGGCAAATCTGTGCCGCCGCCAGTCAGGCTGATGCGGTAGGGCGTTTGAGTGATGATCACCGAATGATGGCCCTTTGAGGTTTTTAGTGCAGCGACTGAACACTTTGTATGCAGTGAATTTACTGGCAGAGAGAGTGCGTCTTCGGATGCGGGAGACTTGTGGGCTCATCACGACGGAGCGTGATGGCGACTTTGCAAACGGGCTCATCACGACGGAGCGTGATGGCGACTTTGGGAAAACGTCATCGGGATGTTGCCAACGAATCCGATCGCTGAGGTTGTTGAGCCGGGATGTTCTCGGGCTGTAAGGGCAGCCCCAGGATTTCTCGGTATTCTCTCAACAACGGCTGCAGAGCGGCTTCGATTTCAAACTGCGCCAGAACATGTCGTCGCCCGGCTTCAGCGATGGTGTCGGCAAATTGCTGATCCTGAAACCTGGTAAGGGCGTCAGCAAGTTGTGAAGCGTTTCGGGGTTCCACGAGCAGCCCGGTTTGACCATCAATGATCAGATCCGGAATCCCCACCAGCCGAGTGGACACGGACGGCAAGCCGCAGGCCATGGCCTCCATCAGCATCTGCGGCAGACCATCGACGTCGTTATCCCGAGCCCAGACACACGGCAGGCAGTACACGTTGCCGCCGTGCATGAATTCCGGAATTTTCTCCTGCTTGAGTGCTGTCCCGGTAATTGCGATCTGATCGGCAAGCCCCAACCGACTCACCTGTGTCCGCAGGTCCTGTTCAAGCGGTCCTGAACCTGCAATCACACAATCAAATGCAACTCCTTGTTGTTTCAGCCGATGGCAGGCATCGATCAGGTATTCGAATCCTTTCTTTTCCACCAATCGACCGGACGAACGAATCTTCAGACCCGAATCGACAGGAGGCAGACTTCGCGGAAAGAATTTGGTGACATCAATTCCGCAATAGACCAAGCGCAGCTGGTCGGGGCTGGCACCATTTTCCAGAAAGAATCGCTTGTGATGTGTGGAGATACATCCGATGAATTTTGCCCGACGGATCTTGTCGGTTAAGGCCACGCGCTCGCGATAGAGGTCAGCAGCATGTCCAGTAAAGCTGAAGGGTACGTCCAACAGCCATGCACCATACATCCCGACCGAACCAGCCGAATGTATCCATTGAGAATGAATGTGGCTGACTTTGACTCCGGACTTCAGTAAGCGCGTGCCCCAGACGCAGGCCACACACAAATGCCATAAACAGGCGGCGCGGTTTCTCAGATTCTCACGGTCCCCGAACACTGCATTCTTCAGTGCAGAGAAACATCGAGTCCGGAAACGAAAGGGCGCCGTGAGAATGCTCAGGAAATCGGACCAGCGAAGCGGATAGATCACTGACGTCAACGAGGCAAGTGTCTGTCCCCATGGCGACGCATGATAGGTCGACCGCGGTGCACGTAATGCATGGAGTTGAAACGGAATGCCTGCCCGATTAACCACTTCCAGCTCGTTGACAACCCATGCATCGCCGGGTCCTGTGGGGCTGATATAGTGGAGCACCAACAAATCCTATTTGTATTCAATCAGTTTGCTGCGATTGCCGAGCAATCTACTCAGCCAGAATCGCAAGACACCAACTGCCTCGGGAGTTTTTGCAAACAAGCAAAAGCATCCGTGAATAAGACTGACTTTAGGATGTCTGCTGCGATTTCTGTTGTGCTGGTAGATACGAAGGCCCAGCAGCAAATAGCCGCCCGCGAGAAGCACAGTCAAGATCAGCATCCAGGGACTCAGAAACACAGACAGCATGAGTGACGCGATTCCTGCTGCAGGGACAATCCCGCCCCAAAACAATGCACTTCGCATCTGTCGAACGTTGTACCGTTCCGTCGAATTCCCATGCAGAAAGGCGCCTTCGGCACATGCATGTCCACCACGTATGGCTCGTTGAATCCATTGAGACAATCGTGTCATGGCTGCATCATGGAGAGCCATTTCCTGATTCAGCCTCAAGATTTTCCAGCCTTGTGATCGTAATCGGAAACACAATTCGCCCTCTTCTCCGGCAATCATCGTCTCTTTGAAGCCTCCCGCATCCAGAAATGGCCCGGCTCTGAACATCGCAATACCACCGCATGATCTTGAGTATCCAGGCGGTTGTTCCCATTCAAGATCGCACAGTTGGTTAAATCGCGAGGCTTCAGGAAACTTTTCACGAAGCCGACCGCAAACTGCCACCAGTTCGTGATCGCTGTCTAATGACGCCATTGCCGCGGGAATCCATCCCGGGACGACTTCACAGTCTCCGTCCACAAACTGCACATATTCGATCGCCGAATGCACATCGTGCACTCGTTGAAACCCTGCGTTTCGGCCTCGGGCCATCGTAAAAGGCTTCGACAGATCCAAGTCGACCACATCGACACCCAGAGATCGGGCAAACTCGGCACTTCCGTCGGTTGAGCCCGAGTCGACATAGACCATCACGGGACAGTCGTCTCTCAGCGATCGCAGACATCGCTTTAAGCGGTCGCCTTCATTGCGACCGATGACGACCACACCGACCTGTCGTTCCCCGTTCATGCAACCACTCGGACTAACCTTTGCAACGCATGGCGTTTAACCAATTTGGAGCCGCAAGACCCGGAAAATCAACGTCCAGACCAAGCAACCAGGTCGGCAGGTCCATGAAACAGTGAATGATTTCAAAGGCATCGGAGGTCGTTATCATCGTCAGTTGGCGCGCACTTCGTTCTTGTGGGTGGCAGTGATTCCGCTCACCTGAATGACGGCTTTCAACCAGTGTGGCACAACGCTGACTGCAACGGAACTCATCAGAATTCCGAAACGATGTCTCGTGTCTTCCGCGACTCTATCGTCAGATTGTCCACATCGTCACCGCTGAGCT
>JANNGQ010000121.1:0-2073 GCA_031403975.1 Planctomycetota bacterium | reverse complement strand
AGTGTGCTGGCCGTGCGATTGTTTGCCAATATCATGGGCGGTCATACGGTTGTTGCTGTGATTCTTGGGTTCATCGCAGCTGCCTCCCATAAGAACATTGCGTTGTGGGGGTTAGTGACGTTCGGCAGTGTGACCGGGCAGATTCTTATCAATTGTCTGGAACTGTTCGTGGCATTTCTGCAGGCGTACGTGTTTGCGTTTCTGGCGACAATTTTTGTCGCCGGAGCCGTCAATAAACATTAGATCAGCCGGGGTGTCCCGGTTGTGTGAGATTCGTCCGCTGCTGGTTGCGGGCTTGACCATCAATAAGCTGTTCAGAGCGACATAACTGTTCGTAGAGGAGTTTCTCGTGAGTCAATTTGTGAAGTTTGCGTGTCTGACGGTTGCAGCGTTCGTTGCACTCTCAACTCCTGCAATGGCGCAGGACGTGGCTCCGGTCTCTTATTCCGCCATTGGTGCCGGGATTATTTTGATCGGTGCGGGACTCGGGATCGGTAAGATCGGTGCCGCGGCAGTCGAGAGCATGGCTCGTCAGCCGGAAGTGGCTGGTGATATCCGCGGTGCCATGATTGTGGCAGCCGCTCTGATCGAAGGGGCAACGTTTTTTGCCCTGATCGTCTGTATGATTTGATTGCCGGATCGTCCGCGGCCACATTGGTTGTGACGCGTTGCGAACCTGAGTTCTGTTCTGGCTTCAGACGGTGTGGTCATGGTGAGACTGGCTCGTTGCTCGATACTTCCGGTGTTCTGTGCTGTCGCGCTGGCATGGGTCTCTGCCGGAGCTGACTCGGTTGCCGCAGCTTTGCCTGCGGGGGCCGGAACGGCGGTCGTTGCCGCCGCACCTGCTGCGGAAGGTGAAACCGCTGACGGCCACGCTGCTGAAAGCGGAGTTCCGATCGATTTCAAGCTTGACCTGGCTCTCTGGTCACTGATCGTTTTCGTGTTGTTCCTCTTCGTGCTGAAGAAGTTCGCATGGGGGCCGATGATCGAGGGTCTGGACAAGAGGGAAGCTGGAATTCGCAAGTCCATTGCCGATGCCGAAGACGCTCGTCGGAAAGCTCAGGCGATGCTGGCGGAATATGAGCAGAAGCTGAAGAACGCGGAGCAGACCGTCTCCGCGATGGTGGCAGAAGCTCGGCGTGACGCGGAACGGACCAGTCAGGATCTGATCGCCGGGGCTCAAAAGGAAATGCAGGCGATTCGTAATCGGGCGAAAGACGACATCGAGCAGGCCAGGGACACCGCTCTGGCGGAAGTCTTTTCCAGTGTCAACGCACAGGTCATTCGGGCGACTGAGCATGTGCTTGGACGCACGCTGACGGAATCCGATCAGGATCGGCTTGTCAATGAGGCACTGGCGGGGATTGGTCGGTAGGCGCTGAGGCCGGATGTTCAGAGTACTCGAAATGGCGCCGTTGCGTTGTTTCGAACGTGTTTTGTTCGAGGATGGTCATGTCGGAAGTGCGTCTGAAAACTCGTCCTGACAGTGTGCTGGAAGATCCCGGTGCGCTCGCAGTGGCGACGCTCTACGCTGAATCGTACATGTCCGGAGCGGCGCCGAATGGGATTTCGGCACCTGAAGAAGAACTGAACTCGCTTCTGGACGACGTGCTTGCGGCGCAGCCGGAGTTCAGCGATCTGCTGATGTCCGATTCTCTGCGACGCGACGACAAACTGGCGATTGTGGAGCGAGTCATCGCTCCAGGGGCTTCAAAGTACTTTGTCAACTTTCTGCGGGTTCTGATTCGGCACGGTCGTGTTGAATTGCTGCCGATGATCCGGCAAGTGCTGGTCCGTGTTCAGGAAGAGGCGACCGGAAAACGGCGCGTGCGGGTAAAGACTGCGAAGCCATTGTCAGAGAGTTCGCGGTCGCAGATCCGCGAACAACTGAAAAGCAGATTTGGATTTGATCCGGTGCTGCAGGAGACCGTCGATGCGTTGCTCATCGGCGGAGTGGTGCTGCAGGTCGGCGATACGGTTTATGATTCCTCGCTGCGATCCCGGCTGAAACAGCTGAAGGGTCGGTTGGTGGAGAAAGCTCTCAATGAAATTCAAAGCGGACGAGATCGCTTC
>JANNGQ010000120.1:0-10847 GCA_031403975.1 Planctomycetota bacterium | reverse complement strand
CGGTGCGGTGGTCAATGAGCGGCCGGCGGGCCATCGCCTGTTCGGGGCTCATGTACCGCAGCGTGCCCAGCATGTCGCCTGTCATCGTCAGGTTCGCATCGGTTTCCATGCGTGCCAGACCAAAATCGGCGATCCACAGATTGCCCACTCCGTCAAGGATCAGGTTGGAGGGTTTGATGTCGCGGTGCACGACCCCTTGCTGATGCGCATAGTCGAGGGCTTCGGCTGCCTGAATGCCGAGTTCCGCGACCTGGCGGAAATGGCTGACGGGCAGGTTTATGTCCTGAGTCGACAGGCGCGCCGCCGGGCGCGTGTCGCGGGAAACGCCTGACGGGCTCTCGCCGCCAGCCGGCGGGCAATCGTCGGTTGTGGCCTCCGCGCTGGCTGCCTCCGCGATTGTTGCCTCGGCAGGTCGCAGGTCGCGAAGCCAAGCCTCAAGCGTCTGACCTTCAATATACTGCATCGCATAGAAGTGCACGCCGCGATCGCAGCCGACGGCATAGACCGGCACAATGTTGGTGTGGTGCAGGCTTGCGGCGGCGCGGGATTCGTTCTTAAACCGCTGAAGCTGCCGCGCATCGACAATGCCGGCGAACGGCAGCACTTTAATCGCTACGCGCCGGTCGAGCGAAATCTGCTCGGCTTCGTACACAACCCCCATCCCGCCTCTGCCGATTTCGCGCAGAATGCGAAAGTCACCCAGCGTGCCGTGCACCGACGCGCCCTGCGGCGACATCCCTGGCACCACGGGCGGAACCGACAACGAGCCTCGGCCCACATGACTTCCCAGAGCAGCAAGGATTTCCATCGCCGGAAAAACCTGCCGCAGCCAGTCTGCATGTTCAGGATATTCGGCCAGCGCCTGCTCAAGATCGAACTGTTCCTGCCGCTGCAGGCGATCAGTCAGTTCCTCGACGAGGTTGTAGAGGGAGTCGTTGGAAACACCGCGAACGGCGCTCTCGGGTTCAGAATTCATGGCGGGCTGCCTCCGGGAAAAACGCTCATTCTGTAAAGCATGATGGATGCGCGACGCCCGGTGAGGGGCACAGGCGTCTCATCAGAGGCCGGAAGCCAGCGGACGAGGAACTGCTGCTGATTTCCGATCATGGAGTTTCCTTCAGCAACTCTCGCATCTGGGCCAGCGCGCGAAAGTGCCGCGACTTGACCGTGCCTTCAGCCACACCCAGCACGGCGGCGATTTCGGCCACGGAGATTTGTTCCAGATGCCGCAGGACCAGCACCTCGCGAAATCGAGATGGCAGCCGCATGATCGCAGCCTGGACGCGGTGGCGCATCTCACTGTGGACCAGTTGTGCGCTGGGAGACGACTCGTGCGACACAAGCTTGTCGGCGAGTGTAGTTGCCGACCGGGCAGAGAGAGGAGGTTGGAGAACGCCCTCGCGGTCGACGGCGCGTTCCTTCGCCACCACGTGCCGTCGATGCAAGTCGATGAGCCGATTCCAGGCGATCTGCCTGAGCCAGGGATAGAACGGCACGGGCCGATCCTGCAGGTAGCCGTGGATTTTGCGTAATGCCTCGACGAACGTCTCCTGAACCACGTCAGAAGGATCGACGCGCCGCGCGAGACGCTCGTCCATGCGCAAAGTGATCATCCGTTTCAACCGTTGCCGGTGATGTTCAAAGAGCCGGGCAATCGCGGAAGCATCGCAGTGGCCCGCGCGGCGGATGAGTTCTTCGGTATCGGGTTCAGGCGTCATGGATGAGGGATTCCTTGCTCTACCAATCACGCACCATTTCGCCACAGGTTCCCACAAAATTCGAATAATTGACGAAAGCGAGCAGGGCCACGTCAGCGAAGACTCACCACCCTGTATAGCAAGTGCACCAGGGACTTGCATCAGGAAGTCATCGTTCCAGCCGACATGTGGCATTTCATCGCGAGGTGATCCCTGCCAGGGTGCTGCTTCAAGCGAGACAAAATGAAGCGTCTGTGCCACGCCAAATTCAAGGCGATCGTGCGAAAATCGTTCCAGCGTGACGTACCGGTGAGCGTTTTCGGAACACATAAGCGCGGGAAGCCACTTGAGGCGTCTCTGCGTGTGTGGATCGATTAGATATGCGCCCATGGTCCATACCCGGGCTAGTTTACACTCGTCCCCTCGAACGGCGGAATTGCCAGGGAAGCACGCGATTTATCCTGCGTCGGTCCGCCAGACCGACGCAGGTTGGGACCGTTCAGGAACTTGCTTCGGTCGGTCTCACCGAAGCAGGTTTGTGCCATGCACAACTGACAGCAATGTGTCGGGCCGATGCGGATTAGGGCCGGTCGTTTGAAGATTCAAGACGCGCCCTCCACGGCGAAGAAGGCTGAAGCGGAGTTGTCACCTGGATCGGACCGAAGTAACCTCAGGTCGCAGACAAGGGCTTGAATGCTTCGTCTGGGATTGTCGTTGCGGTAAACAGCGATGTTTGGAATCATTCAGCTTTCCATGGAGGGAAACATGTCCACGATTGACATTGCTGAACCAATTCAGGAACGCTTCCAGGCATTGCGAGAAGACTGGAAGTCGCGAACTCGCCACCTTTCCAATGTCGCTCAGATTGCACTTGTCTCCTCTTATCAGCAGATCATCGGGATGGGACCGCAAGCGCTGCCCCTGATCCTCGCCGAACTGAAACAGGAAACCGATCACTGGTTCTGGGCGCTCGAAGCGATTTCCGGAGAGAATCCGGTGCCGAAAGAAGACGCTGGCGACATGGCTCCATCTGCTGCAGCATGGATCGCGTGGGGAAAGGCGAACGGCCATCTGAAATGAATCTCCAGGATCTATTTCCCAATCTGACAGACGACAACCACGAAGTCACGAGCTCGAGAACGATTGAATACAACTGCATCGCATGGGCAGCGAAGAACTCGACACGCTGGTGGCAGCCGGGGGCTTACTGGCCGATCGATTCAACGCGAGATGATTACGGAATTGGTGAGCTGGTTCTGGCATTCCAGAGCCTCGGCTTCATTGAGTGTGAAGATGCGTCACTTGAATCTGGCTACGAGAAGGTGGTCCTTTATTCCCTGGGCATGATGTACACGCACGCCGCACGTCAGTTACCGAACGGTTTGTGGACAAGCAAACTTGGGCAACTGGAAGACATCACTCATACAACGCCTGAAGTCATTGCCGGGAGCGACTACGGCGAAGTGATGCAGTGCATGAAGCGACCGATCGAAGATGTTGATGGCTAATGACAGTTTTGCTCTCCGGTCGAATCGTCCTGAGTCGCGAGAAGTTCCCGAGATGGTCGTGCCCACCGATTGGCACATCATGCTCCGGTGGTCACGACCGAGGCGGGAAGCAACGTTTACCAGGCACAACTCGGTCCGCCAGACCAACGCAGGTTGGCTCTGGGTCATGAGTTGCCCAATCTGAGGGTATGCCCCAAATCGCTTGTCAGTAAAGGGGGCGACAGCCCGGCAATTCCCGGAGCGCGGAATTCAGGCAACACTATGGGAGAGGAAAGAGTCTGAGTTTTCGGATTTCGTGCATTGGCAGGAACAAATGATGAGGATCGTCGACGAGTGGCCGAAACCCGAACTTCAGGTAGAAGCACTGGGCTGCATCATCGATGGCATCCACTTCCACTGCCCGAATGCCGACCTGTTCCGAAATGTCCGCCGACCGACGCAAGGCGTCCACAAGGAGCAACGAACCCAACCCCTCACCCTGCTCGCTCCGGTCAACAGCCAATCGGCCAATCAACACGACCGGTACGTCAAGACGCGGCAATCCCTTCGCCTCGGCGTCCGGCAGTGTTTCGTAGACAACCCGGTGCGAGGAGATCGCATAGTAGCCGACGACTGCCAGTTCGTAGGGACGGGTGGCGACAAACGTGCGGGAAAGGTCGCGACGGTCGAATTGACTGGCCCGATCCTTGAGCCATTCGTTACGCATCGACTGACCACAATCGAACGCCGAACGGTCGTGTGACTTTTTGAGGCGGCGGATGGCCCACGTCGCCATTAACGAACCTGCTTCTTATACCGGCTGGCCGCCTTCATCAATGCGTCATTCGGTTTGCACGGCCCACCATCCAGCATGGCCAGGAAATGCTGCCGGTCTCGATCACTGAGGCGAGTGATTTGCTGATCGTGCAGGATTTTCCGGGCGGTCTGCACGAGAGTGGAAACAGCAAAATCGCTGACGGACTGGCCCGTCTCAGCCGCTGCGTCCTCGATTGTCTGCTTGAGCTCGCTGCTCAGACGAAAGTTGATCCGGGCGTCGCTCCTTGCTGTCGGCATGGAGGTATCTTTCCAGAAAGGCATGGAATCCTATCCAACACTGTACGTCAATTTGACACACATTTCAAGATCGCGATCTGAATTGAAAACACGTTGCGTGGGAGAACTCGGACTGCTGTGTCCATTCGTTCGACCGGGTCGCCATCCGTCAATGCCGCCCGCATGGACCGCAGCAACCGGACGATCGAGCGATTCTGGAGGTTGGCGAAGTTCCCCAGAATGTTGGGGCATTGAATCATGGAGCCCCGCTCCAGATCGTGATACTGCCGTTGTTGTCCCCTGCAGCAATTCTTTGGCCGTCTGGCGAGACGGCGATCGACCAGACCGACGAGGCCGCGACGTGAAACGTGGCGCGCTCTTCGTGCGTTGCCAGATCCCAAAGTTTCACCACGGCGTCGTCACCGCAGGTCGCAACCGTCTGGCCGTCCGGGAAGTAGGCCAATCCCCGCAGTCCAGCCGGTTGCG
Organism: Planctomycetota bacterium; assembly: GCA_031403975.1. Taxonomy (GTDB): domain Bacteria; phylum Planctomycetota; class Planctomycetia; order Planctomycetales; family Planctomycetaceae; genus SXXK01. The sequence continues at coordinate 6,124 of JANNGQ010000120.1, read as the reverse complement.
GTCCAAGCGGCTCCTGTGCCTGGCCGGTCAACACATCGAGCAGACGGACCCTGCGGTCATCCCCCGCAATGGCGAGCGTCCGGCCGTCCGGTGAAAACGTGAGCGTATAGACAAACTTCACAAGGACAGGAATTTTCATCCGCTCGAGGCCAGTGGCCACGTCCCACAGCCGGACCGTCAAGTCGTTGGCTCCGGAAGCGACGGTCTGCCCGTCGGGCGAGAAGGCGACGGACCAGATGCGATCGGTGTGCCCGGTCAGTGTGGCTTGCTTCTTCCGCGTGGCAACGTTCCAGAGCGTCACGGTATTGGTCGTGTATCCAGCCGCGGCCAGCGTCTGGCCAGCGGGCGAGAGCGCCAGCGACCAGACGGGTCCGCCAACGTCCTCGCAGCGGCCAAGCTCGTGGCCGTTGGCTGCATCCCACAATTGGACGCGACCGCCATAGTCGGCGGTGACGACATCGCCGCCCGGAACGAATGCCAACCCCATCATCCAACGTGAATTGCCGCCGAAGCCTGGCCTTTGTTTGATCCATGCGGGGTCTTCGGAGAGCGGGTTCTCGATGACGATCGGCTGCCGCTCCCCCGTCAGGTCCCAGAGACGCGCCGTCCCATCGGCACTGGCGGAAGCAAGGGATTGGGAATCGCGCGAAAACGCCAACGCGCGGATCAGCTTGCTGTGTCCCACAAGTCGCATCGGTTCGGGCGCCGCCGCGAGGCTCCATGTGCGGATCCGACCATCCTCGCCGGCCGTGTGAATCGTGTGCTCATCGGGCGCGAATGACACGGCAAAGACCTGCCCCGCATGCCCCTGCTGAAGCGAGACCTCTTGCGTGACCGGATCCCAAACCTTCAGCGAGCCATCCCAACTGACGGTCGCCACCTGCTTGCCGCCAGGTGAAAACGCGGCGGCGGCGACAGCGCCGGTATGTCTCCGCAGCGGATGGGAGAGTTTCGACTGCCGAGTCGGAAGGTCCCACAGGTTGACGTAGCCGTCCTCACTTCCCGAGAGCAACGTCTGCACATCCGGCGAAAGCGCCAGACACTGGACGTAAGTTCGGTGCGTCCCCAGCTCGGTCATCGCTGGCGGTTGCGAAGTGCAATCCCAGAGCAAGATCTTGCGGTCGTGCCCGGCGCTGGCAATGTTCAAGCCGTCGTGAGTAATCGCCAGGCAGGTCACGGAACCTGCATGACCCATGAGCGAATCCCGCAGTTTTCCGCTGGCCACGTCCCAAGTCCTTAACTGGTGATGGCCGCCGCCACAAGCGACGAGCGTCCGCCCGTCGCCTGAAAACGCCGCCGCGGATTCGAAACCCGATTGTCCCCAAATCGCGGCTGAAAACAACGGATCGTTCAGATCCCATACGCGGAGCTTTCCGTCGTCGCAGGTAGCGGCCATTCGCTGACCGTCGGGAGAAAGCGCCAGTCCTCGGACGGGCTGCCCCAGGGTTGGCAATTCGGTCCGTAACTGGCGGGTCGCCAGATCCCACAGACGGATCAGCCCCCCTTCATCAGCCGAGGCGCACAGCTGGCCATCAGCCGCGATTGCCAGCGCGAGCACCGGTCGCTCGTGCCCTGCCACGGCCGGGAGACGGGCCCGCCGAGTTTGTCGCCAGAGGTACTGCCACTCGAAACCGCGGAGATCCTCGTGTCCCGGCTGCGGGCGCTGTCTTTCGAGCAAATCGAGCACGCGAGCGACGTTGCCGCTTTGCCACTCGGCAAGCGCCAGGTTCATGTGCGCGGCATAGAGGTGACGACGGCTGTCGAGTTCGCGCGCATCGGCCAGGGCCCGCTGTTTTTCCTCCGCTTGCAGGGCCTGCCAGACGAGCGCCGTGCTGATGGCCAATCCGACGGCTGCCGCGAGGACGAACAAGCCAATTCCGGCCGCCAGCGAGCGGTGCCGCCGAGCCCACTTGCCGGCGCGGGCGATCAACCCCGGACGACGGGCGTGAATCGGCTGGCCTGCCAAAAAGCAGCCCAGATCGTCGGCCATAGCGGCTGCGGTCGAATAGCGTCCTTCCACTTCGGAAGCCATCGCCTTGAGCGTGATCGTTTCGAGATCGACCGGGATTTGCGAATTCAGCCGCCGCGGCGGGCGCGGCTCGCCCAACGTCAGATTCGCCAGCATCTCGGGACGGTCGCGGCCAACCAGGGCCGGCTCGAGGGTCAGCAGCTCATAGAGCGTTACTCCCAGAGCATAGATGTCCGTGCGGTGATCGACGACGGCCCGGCGAGCGGACGCCTGTTCGGGGCTCATATAGCGGAGCGTGCCCAGCAGGTCGCCAGCTGCCGTCAGTCCTTCTCTCCCTTGCACCGACGCGAGGCCAAAGTCGGTCACCCACAATTGGCCGTGCTCGTCGACCAGCAGGTTGGCGGGCTTAACGTCGCGATGAATGATGCCGATTTGGTGGGCGTGGTCGAGGGCGCTCGCGGCCTGCTGCATGAGTTGCGCGACCTGACGCATGTCTTGTGATTTGCCATTCTGCAGCATCCGCTGTTGCTGGATGCGTTGTGCCAGGCTCAGCCCGGCGATGAACTGCATCGTGTAAAAATGCACACCGCGGGCGAACCCGACCTCATGGACCGGCACAATGTGCGGATGATGCAAACGCGACGCGGCCTGAGCCTCATTCCTGAATCGCACTAACTGTCGGGGATCTAGTGTGGCGGCCTGCGGAATGACCTTGAGTGCCACCTGGCACACGCGCACGCGGTGCAACGCTTCATAGACGATACCCATGCCGCCGCGGCCGATTTCACGGACGATCGTGTAGTCGCCAAACTCTTGCCCGGAAGCGAAGGGCGAAGCTTCGGCAGCGCAGGACCCTTCACTCAGCAGTTGCAGCCCAGCCAGGCAGGTCCGCAGCCGCGGTGCGATCGAGGGATGCTCGGCCAGCAACCGACCTGGATCGACAAAACGGCCGAGTTCCAGATCGCTCAAGTACGATTCGAGAACGCGAGCGAGATGCTCTTCCTCGGGGTCGGGCGCAGCGAGTTCCACGGTTGCGTCAGTACGTTCCATCGCCCGCCTCCATCAGCCCTCCCAGCCGCTCGATTGCTCGCATCCAAAGCATCCGCACCGCGCCTGCGGTCCGCCCCATGGCCGCGGCAATCGCGTCAAAGCTCTGTCCTTCCACATGTCGGCGGATGATCACCTCGCGATAGTCCTCCGTCAGGCGGGCCAACGCACTGGCCAACACCACCGCCTGCTCGCGCCGTACAGCCTGGCCACTGGGCGTCGAAAGCGGTGCGGCTAATGCTTCGTGTGCCTGCTGGACCAGTACCTCAAGAGACTGCTCGCGGCCGTAGTCCCGCTTTTGCGACTGGTGGTGCTTGAGCTGGTCGGTCAGGTTCCGTACCAGGATCCGCCGCAGCCACGCTGTCAGCTCCGCCTCGGTACCCCCCAGGAATTGTTGAAAATCACGATGGGCCTCGAACAGTGCATCTTGAACCAGGTCGGATGGATCGAGCCGCACTTGCAGGTCGCGGCCCACCCGCGTTCGCGCCAACAGCCGCAAATACTCGCGGTATTCCTCCAGCAGGTGGCCAAGAGCTTGCTGATCGCCAGCCCGCGCTTGCGCAAGGAGTAATTCTGGCGACCGTTGGGCAGTCGGCACGTCCCTACCCTCCAAGGCGAGATTCAGCGGGTGAATGTCACGCGGGGCGATTCCAAAATCGACGCTGTGAATATTAGCTGCACTTTCCGACATCTCAATCGTGCGGGGCGATTTAGGAGGGCTGGTTTGGACCGGCGGAGCCAAAAATATCTGGCGACAATTGTGCTGGGAATGCTGCTCAGCCATGGTCGGCGTGAAGATTGCAGCACATTCCCAAAAACTTTTCGATTGAGCGCGTGACGTAACGCTCTGCATCGTCGCCTTACCTGGGACGGCCGGTTGGCATGAAAGCTGACCCGCGGCTCAGCTGTCCTGTCGGAGAAGTCTCATGTTCGCGCGCATCGCCATTATCAGCGTCCTGCTCCTGGTCGTTTACTCTCCGAAGGCGGCCAGCGGTCACCAGCAGAGTGAGTCGCTGGACGAAAAGGGTGTGCTCACGCTTTTGGAACTGGGATTCGACGACGAAACGATCGTGGAGCGAATCAAGGAAGGCGGACTAGCGTTTGAGGTTTCGAGCGAGTTCGTGGACAAACTGAAAACAGCCAAGGCGTCCGATATCGTCGTGCAAGCCGTGCAGGCGGCCAGCAAGAGCAAATCCGCACCGCCGGCCGATGCCGCTCCGCCGATTACTTTCGACCAGGTGCTCAAAATGCTTTCGCTGCGAATGAAAGAGGACAAGGTCCTTGAGCGAATCGCCAAAACGCCGCCCATCTTTGTGCTCAGCGCCGCGCAGGAGGATGAATTGGCTACAGCAGGCGCTACCCCAAAAGTGATCGCCGCACTTAAAGGCGACCGGCCGCTTCCTCCCGCGGCAGCGGAACTCATTACAAATATCGCCCTGGTCCTGGATTGCTCTGGCAGCATGCGCGAAACCACGAAAGAAGGCGTCACCAAAATGGAAGCCGCCAAACGCGTGATGACCGACCTGATCAAGAAGATTCCCAATGGCCTGAATGTGACCTTCGTCATCTATGGCCACGAAGCTTATGGTGGCGCCGACGATCCACGAAATTGCAAGGCGGTGAAAGTCGCCCGCCCGCTTGGCAAGCTGAATGACGCCGGCAAAGCGGAACTGACCGATTTGGTCGCCAGCCTCAAGCCGACGGGAGGCACGCCGATCGCCCTGTCCCTGAAAGTGACCGGTGAAGAACTGGCCAAAGACAAAGATGCCTTTTGCGGCATCGTGCTGATTACCGATGGCCTGGAAAGCTGCAAGGGCAACCCGACCGAGGAAGTCACTGCGCTGCTCGGCAACCTGAAGCTCAGCTTCGGCGTCAATGTCGTCGGCCTGGGTGTGAATGCCGATGGAGATGCCGCCTTGAAAGCGCTCGCGGATGCGGGGCATGGAAAATACTACGACGCGGACGATGCGGACGAGTTGGCCAAATCGTTCACGGCAATCGCCGAGGAGCTGGTAGTCGCGTCGCGACCCGCGGATAAAACGATCGTAAGGAAGCGAGCGATCATCGTCCATAAACCGCCGATTGAGGAATTTCCCGAGCTCGGCGAGATTCGGCTCATCAGCCGCGACCTTGGATCGACTTCCACGGATGGCAAGGGAGGTTATGAAGAAGAAATTCGCGTGCCCTCGGCCACCACGAAATACGAAATCCTGTGGGTTCCCAGGGATGAGGAAATGGGCCCGGTTGCAATACTGCGTGACCAGGTGTTTGCGGAGCGCATCCTCGTGGAGATCAAGCCGGAAGATTACCTGGGGATGGTCCGCGTCAACGGCAAAGGGAGGCCGAAGAAGAGTATCGTCGTGTCGCGAGCCGGCGACCTCGGCAGCGTCGACCGGGCGACAGATTGCAAACAGTTCGGCCAGGTCATGGTCGTGCCCGCCGGCAAATGGGACATCTGGATCGACGACGACAGGATCGAAGAGGGCTATGAGGTCGAGCCCGGCACGCTGCACGAGCTGGAGTAATCGTTCGGCCCGCGCCGACGCGGCGGAGGTGCTGAAGATCGCGGACTCCAGTGCTCTGTCAATCGTTGGTTCTCGGGTTCCGTCATCCCCTCGCCGGCGGGAATTGGGAGAGCAGGAAGTCAAACTGGCCGACAAACTGAAGGCGGGCGTCCCAGCCCTCAATAACACCAGCCACGAAAACGTCGTCCGGTTCGCGGACCTTAAGCCTGGAAAATGAGTCATGACTCCTCGCATGTTCGCACGGGCGCTCGCGCTGGCTCTGCTCTTCGTGGCAGCGTCGGCCACCCAACAGGACGCGCAGGGAGTCTCCAATCCCTTCGACGGTGAGTGGTCGCTCGTTTGGGACCACAGCACCGCGCCGGGCGGAGCGACGATTTCGATCCCGAGCGGAACCATTTCTCCCTATAACGCCGCATATCATGCCGAGAAATCGCAGTTCAAGGTGAGCGAGGATGGAACCATTGAGTGGTCTCAAAGCGACGCCGGGTCGACGTCGCACGATGGAGCTTACTCAGGCGGAAAATTCTGGGGCACACGCACATTACACTTGCAGGCCACTGGGAAGGTGCTGGTGCCGCGCGCG
>JANNGQ010000119.1:0-6752 GCA_031403975.1 Planctomycetota bacterium | reverse complement strand
GCGGCACGGCATCGAGCAGATTGCCGGCTCGATTGACAACTTCGGAATCGAATGGCTGATCCGGGATGTGTGTCGGGTCGAGGGACATGGGTTTTTGGGTTTCAATTTCGGAGATTGTATCCAAAGTCACGAGATCTTGACCGCAATCGGCCCAAAGGGCCAGCATTTCAAATGGTTGACCTGGCGCGACGCTGGGATTGGTCCAGGCTATTGGAACGAATGGGCCTTCGGCTCGGAACAAAGTAGCCGTCTTCCCGGCGCGCCGGGACCGAGACGATGCCTTGTTCTGTCACGTCATCGACCGATCATCGTCATTCCGAAGAACACATCGCAAGGGCGTTGGAACGGGGAGGCCTGGTTTGACTTTCGAATGTCAAACCGAAAGGCTCATCACGCGGAGCGTAAGGGCTACATTTCTCAGCGCCAGTCTACTGATTGTCCGCAGTATATCACGACAGAGCTTGATCGGAACATTGACTAAACGACCGAACGACGAAGGTATGCGAGAGACACCTTAGATTTCAGAAATTCTGCGCTCGATCAGGTCTTCTTTGACGCCTTTGAGAAAGGAGGGAGAACAACATGGCTGCGGCGGGTCACTCCGAAGACATGACGTTTGAGGAATTCCGTCCGGCTTTGCTGCTTCTTGCGAGGACTCAGCTGGGGACTCGTTTTCGTCGAGTCGTGGATGATTCAGACATCGTGCAACAGACGCTGCTGGACGCTCACAGTCAGGAGCAAAAGTGCCGTGGCAAGACGTCTGTCGAGCGTTTCGCGTGGGTGCGACAGATTCTGACAACGACAGTTCTGGATGCCGTCCGGCGGCATACGAGGAACAAGCGAGATGTGGAACGGGAAGTGGCCTGGGAAGAGGTGATTCGCGGATCGGCGTCGAGGGCCGAAATCTGGCTCACGGATCGCCATTCCTCGCCGGCTCAGCGTGCCGAACGCAACGAGCAGCTTCAGCAACTTGCCACCGCACTTCAGACTCTGCCGGAACCTCAGCGCGAGGCGATTGAATTGTTTCATCTGCAGGGATGTTCATTGAAGGAAGTGGCTAAGCATCTGGATCGATCCGGTGCCGCCGTGGCAGGACTTATTCATCGTGGTCTGAAACAACTGCGTCTGACGATGCATTCAGAAGAGCGGTTATCAGAGATTCACCCGTTTTCCATCAGACACCAGGGCGAGCACCAGCAATGATCAGTGAAAGAACACCAGCAATGGAATCGGTCCCGCCGAACCGTCTCGAATCGGCGATCGAGGAATTCCTTACGAAACGCGGAATGCTGGATACCGACGAATGGCTGAGCCGCTATCCGGATTGCACGACCGAACTCCTCGAGTTCATGAGCAACCAGGCTCAGATCGGCGCGATGGCCGCGGCATTCTCCGGACCGGTCGTGATGCCCTCCTGCCGCATCGGCGAGTATGAGATTCTGGAGATTGTCGATCGGGGCGGCATGGGCATCGTCTACAAAGCTCGTCAGCACAAGCTGCGTCGGATTGTGGCTCTGAAGATGATCCAGCAGGGACAGTTCAGCTCGCCGGATGCGCGGCGTCGATTCCAGAATGAAGCCGAGACAGTCGCTCGTCTCCGGCATCCCAACCTGGCGACGATCCACGAGGTCGGTGAGCATAACGGCATTCCGTTTTTTTCGATGGAGTTCATCAAAGGGCGCACGCTGTCGGACCTGGCGAAGCAGGGCCGGATTCGCCCGGCGGTTGTGGCCCAGATCACACAGTCGATTGCCGACACAATTCATTACATCCACAGTTGCGGAGTCCTGCATCGGGATCTCAAGCCGTCGAATGTCATGATTGATCACAACTGCGAAGTCCGCGTCACGGACTTCGGGCTTGCCAAACAACTCGATCGCAATTATTCGCTGACGGAAACCGGCCAGATTCTCGGCAGTATCGACTACATGCCGCCCGAACAGGCTGAGGCGCGTCATGAGCTGATGGGCCCTGCCAGTGATGTCTATGCCATTGGAGCAATTCTCTTCGAACTGCTCACCGGACGACCGCCGTTTCGATGTGAGACGTTTCTCGAGACACTGAGGCAGATTCGCGAACAGTCTCCGATTCGTCCGTCGCTGCTCAATTCGCGAGTCCCGGCGGATCTGGAGACTATCTGCCTGAAATGCCTCGAGAAAAAACCGGGGCGACGATACGCCACCGCAGACGAGTTATCAAAGGAACTCGAACGATTCCTGAATGACCAGCCGCTGATGCCGGGGATTGCGAGAAGGATCGGGAACTTTGTGAGAAGAAATCGCCGGGTGCTGATGATGGCGAGTGTTGCCGCGGTTGCGATTGCCGGTGTCGGCCTTGCCTTGTCCATGTCCAACCGATCGGATTCCGGCAATTCCGCTGTGGCAGAGATCGTGGCATCCGAACTGCAGCCCGCCAACGATGCTCAGCGGCTGCTGCTCGATATCGGAGCAACGCCGGACGATGCTGCGGATGACCGGGAAAGTGTGGCGCTCGGGACTGAGGCCGCGGGCGACACAAACGCCGCTGTCGCCCGGGAAACAATTCCCGCGGCGGCGGTCCCGGCGCTCATAGCCGCGGTCGGTGCTCGTCGTCCTGATGGATCCGTCCCGGAAGTCGAAGCTCTGACTTCCGAAGCTCCTCGTTCCGCAGTGCCAGAGGAGCCAGTCCTGGCAGGGCGGAGCGCTCTGCCGGCCGACGGACGGCCGGAAGAACATCAAGTCGTGTCGGCCGTTTCGGTTACTGGTGAACCGTTTGGCGTGGCACGGATCGAACTGGAGATCAGACCTGAATCCCCGTGGAAATATCGCCCGGATCTTCCGCTCCGCGTCGAGACACCGGATGGCCATGCTCTCTACAGCGCTTTTCACTACACACCGGCGAAGGCGGCCACGGATCGCCGTGCTGCAGTGCCGGAAAAACTCAGCACATGGTTTCTGTTTCACGGAGCCGCCCCGCCGAGGGCGTCTCTTGTCAGCGCTGACGATGTCCTGGCGACGGAGATTGACGTCCGCGATGAAGTCGTTGAGGAATCATACGAGCAGATTCTGTCGGATTGGTGGAAACACTTTCGTGCTGCAGATCTGCCTCAGCCATCTCCGGAACTTGAAGACGTCAACCGCTATTTCATTACGATGCTGAGTGACCGGCTGAATCTGTCGGTACCGCCGGCCAGGCGGAGGGAACCATCCGCCGCGGCCCTCGAACTGGAATTTGAGCGCACGGTCGGAATGCTGTTCGGCTTTGAGTCGATTCGCCTGGCCATGATGGCGGGAAAGACTTCATCCGCCGCTCAGGCACGCGAAGCGGCCGTGCTTCCCCTGCCGCCCCCCCTGGAGATCCGCAGTGTTCCGATTCCCGCAGGAGTTCAGTCGGTTGCCATCGAATCGATTGCGATGCGAGTTCCGGAGGAGAGTTTCTATCTGCGGTGTTATCGAGTCAAAAACTACAGCTGGGTCCGGAGTCTCATCCAGGGATGGGGAGGCGACATGGAGGGAATTGTGGCAACTCCGGCCGTGGACCACCGCGTGCGTGACAAGATTGAGAAGCAGCTGGCCCTCAGCCCTGAACGACTCATTCAGGCCGGCATTGATGACGAACTCCGTGATTGTGCGTTGATCGGGCTGGACACGTTCTTCGAAGACGGAGCGGCCGTCGGTGTGCTGTTTGAGGGGAAACACGAGAACAGACTGGCAGAGATCATTCAGGCCGAACGCCGGCGACTGGCCGCAGCGGTACATGCCGTGGAAGGGCCCATCGCCGTCGCTGGCTCAACCATTCAGCTCCTTTCAACGCCGCGCCATCAGATCCGATCTTTCTATGCTGTCAGCGGTCGCTTTCACCTCGTGACGAATTCACAGACTCTGGCACAGCGTTTTCTGGAAACGGCCGACGGACACAAGTGTCTGGGAAGCCTCAGTGAATATCGTTATGCCCGATCAGAGCTGCAGGCTGAAAACAATTGCGTGGCCTCGTTGTATCTGTCCGATCCGTTCTTTCGCAACCTCACGAGTCCGGAGTATCGGGTTGAACTGGAGCGCCGGCGGCAGGCAGCTCGCGATCTGACCACTCTGCACCTGGCACGCATGGCGGCGTCTGCGGAAGGGCGCGGTCAACTGTCCGTGACAGAGCTGACTCGGGACGGCTTTTTGCCGGACGAATTCGGCCATCGACCGGATCACAGTCACCCCGACGTGAGTGAAGGAGAAGTGTGCGATTCACTCCGGGGCATCCACGGAACTTTCCTTCCGATCGCAGACGTCGGCGTCACGAAATGTACATCCTTCGAAAGGTCGGCCTATCACGACTTCACAACCGCCTATCAGCGCGAATGGCGTACGATGGACCCCGTATTGCTGTCCTTCGTCCGCACCGAAACCGGTCAGGCAGACCGGGAAAAAGTCGTGTTGAACATACGGATTACTCCCTATGCGCAACAGGAATATCGTTTCCTTCAGCAGCATCTGGCAAAGTCGGCCGGGACACAGCGGATTGCCATGCAGCAGGATGAATTGCTCGGTCTCTCCAGCCGTTTGTCAGGCGCCGGAATGTCGCCCTGGGTCCATGTCGGCCTGACGGATGCCGACATTGACTTCGAACTTCGCGACGGGAATATTCACCGACTCGGAGAGAATGCCGGCCTTGCGTTTTCCAAAAGCAATGCCTACGCGCTCGTCACGTCGGGTGACAGATCCGGAGTTCAGCTCGTCACCGATTTCGTGCAGAGTGTCAAGAGTCGCAAACTGACTCCGGCCCCTGCAATGCGAGTGGACCCTGGTCTAGTGGGCTCGGTTCTGGCGGTCGTCTTTCCGCTGGATCAGATTTTCCGACAGATGATGGAAACGGCGATCGCGAATTACTCACAAACGGACGGCAAAGCGACAGTGCTGTCGGTCAACAAGCCCCTCGGCCGCGAAGTTCTGGATGACCGGCGGATGGAGCATGCCGTACGTCCGGCGCAACTGTTCCTGCAGCTCAGGGACATCAGCGCTGCCAGCGTCATGCCGTACCTTCGTGCGTATACCTATATTTCGTCTCGACGGGCGTCAGCTGCCGACACCGCCGCGGTGAATCGAATCGCCGACATCCTGCAAGCCGATCCGCTGACCATGCGCGATCAGATCGAGATGGCGCTGGGAGCATCTCTCGTCTGTCCGATCGGCGGGACATACGAACTGAAGCAGTCGAACGAGCGGCCTCATTACTGGGTAAGTTCGGCGTGGCTTCAACCCAGCGTGACTGACGAAACGGAAGTCCCCGAATCATATGAGTTCCCGTTCCTGACGTGGCTGCACGGCCTGAATCTGGAATGCACTCTCAACGCAACCACACTGGAGTCCCGGCTGGAGCTGGACATCAGTTGCAATCACGATGCCGATGTCGCACCGATTCCGAAAGTGGCTGCGGCCCGGAGGTGAGTGATTCGGTCAACGCGGTCGTACCAAAAAATGAAGCCCGCCGCGGGCCGTTTCAAAGTGGAAAAAACACGATCTGGCCATGCCACTCTTCGGCCGTCGTAACGGCCGAAATGAACGCCAGGCTGTCCGCAATTCCTCTCGGAGAGGCATTTTGCGAGACGACGAACAGTCCGGGCATTGACGCTCCCCGCGTAATACGTTCTCGGGAGAAGCCGATCATTGTTCGAACGTCATGCGTGACCACCACCAAGCTGTGTTTCGCAGCGTAGTCGAGCACAACTTCATCGGACTGCCCGGCCAATCCAATTTCTGTGGCAACAAGAAACGCCAGAGAGGGCTCCAATCGAGCAGTTGCCGTCACGATGGCACGATTCAGGTTCTCATCAGCCAGCAATCGGACAATCGTCATGATTCGCGACCCGTCATCGATGCCGACGATCGTGTGGCGTGTAACCGGTCAATCAAAGGCTGATTCTTCATTGCCATCGTCTGGCGTTGTGCCTCAAAATGGTCGCGTTCAAGTTGTAAATAGACATCCAGTTCTGTGCGGTGTCGGAGGTAGAACGCCAGGCAGCCGTGAATCGCCTCCGCGACAGCGACGGATATGCTTCTTGAATCCCTTCCGCCGAGAGTCCGGAAAGATATGCCGCCACGATCGAGTCCAAAGTCACTCGACTTCCCGACACTTTCCAGACCCCTTCAGGCGTCTGCTCAACGTAATTCGGCATCGTCGGAATCATGAATTTGTCCCAAGGCCAGAATGCGATTCATCGCTCAGTACATACGCAAGCGGCTGCATTACAGCAAAGCCGCAGCGCGCCTTGATTTTTTCGCTGACGTGGGCAGGCATTCCACGAATGGTTCAATGATGCGATTTGTGAGCGCCGTGCTCATGGCCGGATTCTATCACCTCGATATTCTGCCTCACGATCACACTTCGGCCAATTCCTGATTCCCGAAGTGCCTGACCCCAAACTCTAACCCGGAATTGGCCATTGCCAGACCTGGTCCAATCGGTAATCCGGATTTTCCCCTCCGCTGGAATCTTCGACCATATTTGGCCCGAGTGAATAGAGGACAAAACCTTCGCCTTCCCTGCGGTAGCGGAATGGTTCTTCGGAGAACGCATCAGTCGTCACGCCGTTGGGAGGCGCCGGCAGTCCTTGCACATGCAGCAACGCATCGAGTGTTTCCGGATACGTTCCATGCTGTTGCCGATAGGTAACAAAGCGAGCGGCGAGGTGACTCGTTCGCCTTCGATTCAGATCGCGGCAAAGCATGCTGGATGACGACCGCACGTCCCCGGCAATACTGTCGAAGCATCGCGCTGAAGGGCAA
>JANNGQ010000118.1:0-2431 GCA_031403975.1 Planctomycetota bacterium | reverse complement strand
CTATCGCGAAAACATCCTCACGACGTCATGAAAGCCGCCCTGCTGCATGAACACCCTTGAGAACCACAGCGTCACTGAATCCGCTATCTGGCACAACCGCATGCTGGAGGGTTCCCAGGAAGTGATTCATCGCCTGACCATTCTGCTGTTTCGGCTGAAAAAGAGCAATCTGTTGGATCTGGGTGAACCAACTCGGCTCACAGTGTATGCCGAATCTGCCGAATGACACCCATCAAGGTCAGTTGAGTTCCGGCAGAGCGAACGGGTCAGCGGCTAAGGGCTTCACAATCGAACCAGAGCGGATCAGCCGCACGGGGATGCGTCTCGTGACAACGGCACCATTCTCGATCACCTGAATTCTTTTCAGGTTGCGGCGATAAACCCGCTTGGAGATCCCGGTCGTCTTCCGTCCGTTACCACCCAGATACTTGGCCTTGCCCCGTTCGGTCTTCTTATTTCCGCGGCCCGGCTTCAGATCTCCGTAGAGCGCCACCACAGCGGCGCGTTTGATGCGCTTGTTCTTCTTCAGCGTACTCATGACAGTAACGTGTTTCCGGTGAAAGAGTTAAGTCGACGGACTCCTGCACGCCGATGCTTCGGGCCAGCGGATTCCAATGGCTCACGAAGTGTTTGAATGGCGGAGGATAATCGGTTGGAAGCAGACGTTCAATTGAGTTTCCACGGAGTCGGCAAAGATCGGAACGCCAGGAATGAAAACAGGCGAGGCTGCCAATGGCAACCTCGCCTGAAAGTCAGCGACACAATGCGATTCGTCCGCTATTTGACAGCTTCGTCAGTGCCGGGCAGCGTTCCGTCCTTGATCAGATCGCCGAAAGTCTTGCCTTCAGTAGCGCTTTTTTCGCTTTCGATCTTGCCCAGAGCTTCCTTGATCTTTTCTTCGTCGGATTCGTTCTTCTTTGAAAGAGCCTTGCCGAGAGCGGTACCGTAGTTATTGCGAACTTTCTTGTCGTCTTTGCCGTCGATCTTCGGGTGACAGACAGTGCAGGCGAGCTTTCCGTCAGTACCGTGCTTCTTGGCGAGATCGGGGTACTTTGCATCAACCATGTTCTTGTACTTCGGACGCGCCAAAGCCTCAGAAGAGGATGCTGCGAAGAGCCCTGCGGCGGCAACAACTGCCACCACGAATCGAATTGAATTGTTCACAGTCAGCATTCAATACCTCCGGAGAATTTCTGAAATCAACGTCTGCCACCACAGGCGGCGAATTCTTCATCGGGCCTCGCAAAAAATCAATACCCGACTTTCGACTTCAGCGCTCTGCACATGATTGCACGCCGTTTTAGAGAGCACAACCAACTCCTGTCAATCGACCTGCCAGAAGTCAAGGGCGCTGAGAATCTGTCAGTGCTTACCGTGATACTCAGAAATCAGGCACTTCGCAGATTCAGGCGAGCCATAAACTGCCCCGAACACATCAATTTGGGCAACCTGGATCTGCCCGAACTGAAGCGTTCTGGCCACGGCAGACTGCAAAATCAGAGACTGGATGTTCACTTGTCGTCCTGCGTACTTCGTCCACTCCAGAAGCCGGAAAACTGTTTGTCCAGATTACGCCAACGGCAGAACGAACTTATCGCAGCGTCGATCCAGTCGAGTTCGACTTCAGGATCGGAGTCGTCCGGCAACATCCCGACACCTGGCATGGATCCCGCAAAACGCAGCCACAGAGTCGTCCAGTGATCGGCATCATCAACGGCTCGAGCCTGCTCGACGAGCAGGATGCGATTGAGAATGCTGCGGAGGATTTCTGGCAGCACCAGCGACTGAAACTCGACGGACTGCACCAGCTGTTTCTTAGGGACAATCCGCGGATTCACCAGCAGAAGTGGTTCGTCGGTAAAATCCAGACGCCACACTTCTCGACCAAGATCCTGTGATTTTACTGCCAGAAGTGGCACTCTGGACAAGGATTGCTGCTGCTCATTTCGAGGCACCATTCGGTCGGCAACCGCCAACAGCCGGCCTCGCGGAGCATCATTGGAAACAACTTTGATTCGAAATCTCAGTCCTGCAGCAGTTCCGAATTCCGACAATCGGCAACTGCTCGGTGCCGCGAGACAGCCAACCGTTCCAAAATCGAATCGCAGGAGTTCCAGCTGACGATACGCCTCGACGATGACTTTGGCTGTCGCGGGCAGTTCGTAACTCTGCAGCTGAATGTCGGCGTTGAACGTCTCGATACCGCCGATCCCGGTGACTGAGATCCGCACATGGTTTTGCGAGATTCTGCGGCGACCGGTAAAATTCAGACGAGGCATGGAAGAGCAGCGAAAATGCAGAGTAGCCGGATTCGTCAGGATTCGGACGTTGATCGCTTGTGGGGCAGGCCTCTTCCGTCGCGCCGAGGTACTGGTACATGTTGCCGGGCTTGCCGCCCGCGCTCTTGCCGTCGTCGAGCCGGCGCATCACC
>JANNGQ010000117.1:0-2392 GCA_031403975.1 Planctomycetota bacterium | reverse complement strand
CTCGGGGACTGTCGGATTAGTCGCGATTCCTTGTGGGGCAGGCTTTCAGCCTGCCGTGCGTTGAGGAATTACCTGTGTTTTTGGATTGACGAGGCAGGCTAAAAGCCTGCCCCACGATTAAAACGACTGTCCACTCGTCGGGTAACGTATATCCGGCCGATCGCCTTATTGCTGGCCGGGCAGCCACAGCTGGGCACCGCTTTCGGACGCTGCTCTGCTGTCTGCTCCGGGAGTCCAGAGGCTGGATGTTGCGGCTGAGACGGTGACGAGGCCGCCTTCGAGTTCTGATGCCAGGTGCGAACAGCCGGCTTGTTCGAGCTGTTCCAGGATGACCGCTTCGATCTCCGGGATCTTGTGGAGATAGCGGTCCCGGAAGCGATGCAGGAGCGGAATCAATGCGGGGTCAGCGGGATCATCCAGGCGGTAGGACAATTCCCGGATGTCCAGTTCCAGATGATTGCGGAACGCCTCGCCGCCCGGTTCGATGGACTCCCGTGCCAGCTGCAGACTTGCGAACGCCGAATCAGGCTGCTCTTCTGTGCGGGCGATCGCGGCGCGCATGAGATGAGCGCGGCGCGCTCCGAATTCCTGCAGAGCTTTCGGACGCTTCACAATCTGTTCAAGTCCCGCCGAGACCAACGACCGCAACCCCAGCACAGAGCAACGGTTCGTAAGTTCCTGAACCTGCGTATCGGTCAACTTCTCAAGATCCAGCCTCTCGTACTGTACCGAAGGGATGGCGGCGACAGGCGTGTTTTCCGGGATTTCACGTGTCTGTCTGGCGGGCAGATTCAATCGCGTGCGAAGCTCATTGAGATCCGGAGCTGCATCGAAGCGAGAGGCGATTGAGAGCATCACGATGAGACTTGCCGCGCGCTTTGTTCTGAGTGATTCATCGGACGCGGCCTCAAGAGCCGACTTGCCGTTCAGAGCCGGCAGCGGCATCTGCAGCCATGCTTCAATGGCCTGCGGTTCGAGCTGTCGGACGAGTTCTCTGAAGCGGCGCTGTGAAACACCTTCCGGACAGAAGTAGCGGCGATCAAACGGCTTTGCCTGGGACCTCTCATACTCGACAACACGCTTCTGCTCCTGATCCGCACTGGTCAGAATCAAGTCTCCGGCGATGGACCGCAGTTTCACGATCGCCGTGTCCAGAGATCCTTCCGGCGCCGTAATCTCCAGAAACGGGCCTCGGACTGCGTCGTCCCCGGAAGACTGGGAATCCTCCACGATGTCAAACAGATCAACGTCCGCAATCGACTCCGGAAGCTTCGCTGCGTCCGACAGTTCTTCCGCAGTGACTGCCGCCGACACCAGCACCATTTCTGCGATGTGATGAGTTCCGTCCTCATGATGGCAGTCACTGTGATCGTGCGAGGCATTGCTCACGAGCGTCGGTTCATCTTCCAGTCGTGTCAGCAGTTCTGAGACGGACTGCACCATCAGCCGCACTGAGAACGTGGTGTAACGATCCTGGGAGAGCTGCAGATCCAGCTGCTGTGCCAATGCCTCGGCTTCAGTCGCCTGGTCAAAATCCGGCAGCAAGGCTGCCGCATGATGCAGCGACGAAGCGGCCTCAGACATCCTCGCATCCCACACCTGACACAGTCCGAGGTTGTACCAGACAGCTCCTTCGGTCGGATACAGATCCGCAAGGCGGTTGTAAATGATTGCGGCCGGTTCCCAGCAGCCAAGCAGCCCGAGTTTTCGAGCCCGTATGTCCTGCTGAACGGCCGCCTCGCTGCACGTCACCGGCAGAAGCGTGTAGGCACTGCGGAATGCGAACGGCAGCGCCGATTCCGATTCGAATCTGACCAGCTGCATCAGCAGATTCTTCTGGCGCTCGCCGGTCGACATCCGCACAGCCAGAGCGAGGTGCTCACGGGCCGCCAGCAGCATCCCGGACCGAGCCATCTCCGAAGCAACCTGCGCGGCGAGAAAAGCGACGCCCGCCGGCTGCGACTTCGCACAGATCTGGAACGTGCGGTGCAGAATTCTCCGGGCGGATTCGAATCCGTCTTCCTTGAGGCAGATCTCCGCCAGTGAGAGAAGCATCACCGGCTGATCAGGATGCTTCTTCAGGAATTCGACCGTCAGCCGACGGGCCTCGTCCGCGTCCCCGAGTTCATACAGCGTGTTCACCAGTTCCCGGAGGACGACTTCTTTGTCCGGATATTTCTTGTGCAGATCGCGAAAGATCTTGACTGCCGCGTCCGGCTGGTTTTCGCGTAACCGGTAACCCCGTTGCATGTCCGGCAGAATTTCTCCGCAACAGAATTTCAGCTTCTTGCCACTCCCGCACGGGCACAATGTGTAAGGATCCGCGGCCATGCAGGCCCCCTTTTCTGTATTCATCGACAGGAAATGAGATGTGAGCCGTCAACCGCGGGCT
>JANNGQ010000116.1:0-7044 GCA_031403975.1 Planctomycetota bacterium | reverse complement strand
ATCGCGGAGAACCCCAATTTCAAAGCGGTGGCCTGCAGGTACAGGGTTGGGTTGGGACATCCCTCTCGGGATCAGCGAACACTACGACCACAGCTGCACTGAATCGCAATTCGGATAATCTGCGATACACAGTGGCGATGGAAACCGCGGGTGATCAAATAAGATTTCAGCTTCTCAATGGGCGTTCCCGCACGTGGGGGCGTTTTGCGCAGACGGCAGTGTCCGTATCAGTACCGTCTGACAGCCAAGGCCTCGATGCGTATACGCCTGAGTTTTCTGTCGCAAACACATGCGTGAACCTCGGATCGCATCGTGTTCAGGTTTTGTATCTGACCGCAGTACGACGTGCTTACAGTGATGGGACAATCGTAACGGACACCACGGACAGGTTTACACATCGATATCAACTGAACGTCGATGACGTTTCGCCCGAAGAATACGAGGCGTCTCCGGAGGATTACAACACAGACATCACGGAAGACTAACCAGCTGCATTTCAGCCATACGGATCGACAACCGGTTGCACCTGTGATTCTCAATCAACTCTTACATGATGTCCGTCAGATCTGTGACGGATGACTTTGGAGACCAGACATGAAGAAACTACTTCCAGGGTGTGTGCAAGTTCCGAGTCAACGGCAATTGTGCCGCCGACGCGGCACAGTCATTGTGCTGGCCGTCGCGATGCTGATTGTCGTGTTGGGAATGGCGGCCTTCACAGTCGACTTCGGGATGCTGAATCTCACGAAAGGGCAGATGCAGAATGCTGCGGATTCATCCGCCCATGCCGCCATGCAGGAATTGATTCCGGGAATAGGCCCGGGAGCAACGCTGACCCCGCAGGCGGCTTCCACACAGGCGGGAACGAAAGCAGAATCGATCGTGCAGCTTTTCAGGACAGGAGACCTGACGAGCACTGATCTGTCCGTGAGTCGCGACGTTCGATTCGGGCGGCGTTCCTGGGATACGGCGAGCAGTCACTGGGTACAGGAATGGGGTGTAACACCCTACAACATGGTGGAAGTCACCGTGCGGAGAACTCAAGATGCCGGCGCTCCGTTGGGTGCGGTGTTCAGTCGCGTATTCGGTCGTGATTCATTCGACCTGGAGACAACATCCGTCGCCTCCGTCGCACCTGCTGCAGGATTCAAACTGCCGACAGGATCGAGTTCGACGGTCGACATCCTTCCCATTGCGCTGGACCTCACGACGTGGAACCAACTGCTCGCCCAGAATTACAACGGTGCAGCAAACGGATTTCCGGATCATTACCGCTGTTCTTCAAGCGCAAGCGGTGTGTCATCAGGAACCGATGACATTCTGGAAGTCAACATCTATCCGGATGCCAACAGTACAATGCCACCTGGTAACCGAGGCACTGTCGATCTTGGAGCACCCAACAACAGTACGGCCGATCTGAAGCGGCAGATTCTGTACGGGCTGAACGCCGGCGATCTGTCGTACTTCCCGAACAATGAAATCAAATTCAATAGCGCGGGGTTCCTGTATCTGAATGGAGACACAGGGATCAGTGCCGGAATCGAAACAGCGCTGAAGTCCATTATCGGACAGGTCAGGGCAATTCCGATTTTCATTTCGGTTTCCGGCCCCGGCAACAACGCTCAGTATACGATTGTGAAATTTGTCGGTGTACGGATTCTGGCCGTCAAGCTGACAGGCGGTCCGACACAGAGGTACCTATGGGTCCAGCCTGCGCCATATTCGACACGATTCGCGATCCGTGGAAATATCCCCGTGACTGTGGATTCCGTTCTCAGTCAGCCTTTGCTCGTTGAGTAGTTCGCGTCCCGGGGACAGGGTAACAAACGCAGACAGGGGACTGCTGATCGCAGTCCCCTGTCGCTGTTTCGTGCTGATCACAGTGGCCCAGTCGCTTTCACCGGAGTGACCGCTGGAAGTCCCTCCGTAGCAAACCGGCTCCACTGAAATCCGTCTCAGTGTTGTGCATCAGTCAATCATCATCAGAACTTACTTTGTGCAGCCTTCGCAGGGTGCAGCGGCAGTTGCTTCGCCACAGGCACCATTGCCACAGCCTCCGGCTCCGTTGCCACAGGCTCCGTTGCATGGGTCACAGCAGGTCTGAACGGTGCGGCACACAACTCGCGGCACGCAGCGAGTCATCGTCACCGGAACCTGGCGAGGAATGCACTTCGTGCGGGTCACCGTACGAGTCTCGCACACCTGTCGGCAGACAGTGTACGGCACTTTGCGGGTGCAGGTCTGCTGAGTCATCGTGCAAGTTGTGTAGGGAATCTGCTTCGTGCAGCACTGTGACACCATCTTGCAGGTCGTGTAAGGAATGCGTCGGGTGATGCATTCTTCCGACCATGTGCAGGTGGTGTACGGGATCTTGCGGGTGCAGGTCTGCTGAGTCATCGTGCAGGTCGTGTAAGGAACCTGCTTGGTGCAGGTTTCGTTCACAAACGAGCATGTTGTATAAGGAACTTGTTTCACAGAATGTACCGGGACCTGACGACAGATCGTGTACGGAACCTGCTTGTGGCAGACTTCCGGAACCATGCGCGTGCAAGTGATGGTCTTCTGAACCATTTTGGGAACCCACTTGCGGCAGCAGACGGTCCGGCCGGGGCACTGGACGCAGACTTTCTTGCAGCAGCAGGGATTGCAGGGATCACAGACACATTTTTCAACAATCGGACCCGGAATATGACGGGATTCCGTCACCCATTCGCCGGAGCAGCAGTCAACGGTCCTGCACTCAGTAACCGGCTTGCAGATCGTGTAGCACACGTCTTTGTAGCAGGTCTCCGCTTCGGTCTTCCAGGTCGTACAGCAGACTTCGCGATGGCAGGTCTGGTACACCGGCTTGCAGACGTTGTAGCAGACCGTGCGATGGCAGGTCTGGTACACCGGCTTGCAGACTGTGTAACAGCATTCCCGGTAGCAGGTCTGGTACACCGGTTTGCGGACGCGGCAGGTGACGTCGCGGTAGCAGGTTTCATGGACCGGCTTGCAGACGTTGTAAGTGCACGTGCGATAGCAGGTCTGATAGACCGGCTTGCAGACCGTGTAGCACTCATCACGGTAGCAGGTTTCGTAAACGTTCTTTGTGCAGGACACGGGTACGGATTCCGTACACTGGTCGAACACGGTTTTCATGCAGGTGTACTGCTGGCTTTCCCAGACAACTTCCTGCACCGTATGACATTGCGGACCGCATCCGCAGCGAGCCGCCACGAAGTCACCGGACGGTGAACACGCAGAGGTCGGACAGCCCCGAAAGCCGCCCAGCAGCCCGGCCATTAAAACACCACTGTTCAGCAGTACGGTGACTGCAGCAGCGGCTCCCAGCATGAGCCTTTTCATTGCCTCTACCTCGACTGTTCTGATGAGTGAAACGTGAGCGCACGAGAGACGCACTTGCGTGTTCCTCTCTTCGTCGACCTCGTTTGCACGACTTGACCATCGGAAGCAGGGAGGGAAGACTGCATACCCGGTTGATTGCTTCCCAGCCCGACAATCGCAATGACCGCTACACTTTGCACAAGTGAATGTGCGGACTGTCCTAAGTGTCCCAAACAGGCAGGAAATGCCGAACGGACTTCAAGAAGGATTTCCTCGATCCACTCAGAACGTGCAGGCCGCGCGTTCAGTCCCGCGCGAAACTGTTCACCGGCTGCTCTCGACACAATTTAGCCGATCACCCCTGGAGTCTGGTCCTGCCGATTGACTCAACCGGAACGGAATGTGGGTCAGCCCTCAGGCGGGATGCGGATGGCCCGGCAAAATGCTGCCGGTCAGTTGTTGAGTCAGCCGATTCTGCTAAAGTCCCGCCCGCTCCGAACTCGACCGAGTGGGGCAGTGTCGACTGAGACACGGTCAGATTCTGCCACTCGGCATTCTTGATCACTCAGCCTTTGGCGGCGTAGCTCAGCCGGTTAGAGCAGCGGAATCATAATCCGCGTGTCGGGGGTTCGAATCCCTCCGCCGCTAACTTTACCAACGGTAAACCCTTGGGAATTGCGATTTCCCAAGGGTTTTTGTGTTTCCGCGGTGGCGACTGACGAGGCATCACGAGGGGTTGCGGATACCTGCTGCACCGGATTTTGCACCGCTTTTTCGAATGTAAGCGGCGGCGAGAAACCGTGGCGCTTGGCGGAGGTTGGCGGGCGGAGTAATTGTGTAGCGCCCAGATGTTCAGTTGTTGACTACGGAATCATCCGGGAAGACGTCATTGTGGCGGATTTCCGGGTGATTGATCCGGAGGAGGCAAGTGACGAGGGTGATCACAGATATGGAGATTTGGGGTGAAGTGCGCCGTCGTGTTTTGACTGGCGAGCTGAGCAAGCGAGCGGCCTGCCGGGAGTATGAAATTCACTGGCAGACGCTGGAGAAGATCCTCAGTCATTCTGAGCCACCGGGATATCAGCGGACGAAGACACGGTCGTCGAAGCTGGATTCCTATGTGCCACTTATCGAGGAGACCATCGAGCAGGTCCATCGGATCATCGATGCCTGCACGACTCAGCGAATGGCCGTCTACTTCCGGACGGTCTATTCTCCTGGACTCCGCATGGAGGAAGCTCTCAATCTGCAAGTCGGCGACATCGATTCGAAACGGATGATGGTGCACGTTCACCGCGGCAAAGGCGCGAAGGATCGCAACATCCCGCTGCCGGAGTCGACACTCATTCAGCTGCGCGAGTTCTGGAAAACTCACAAACATCCGAAATATCTCATCCCGGACCGACGGACGCGATGCTTTTCCCAAAGGCCATCGGCCGCCATCAGCAGCGCCGGGCTTCCTGAACAAACGCCTTGAGCTTCGGCTCCCCGGGCTCGCTCCGCACCGAGCCCCACCGCTCCACCACCAACCCAGCCACACGATCACACTCCGTTCGTCGCGAAGTCAAAGCCTTAGTGGTTTGGATGCCGAACGTGTCAAATCGTCGAGTGAACTGGACGTGCTTCATGTCGCTTGACGACGTGAAAGGGAACGCAGTTGATTCGACATACGCCGCGTCCGCCTTTTTACTCTTGTGTCATCACTGCAGATTTCCTGGTTGACAGATGCTGCGTCAATTCACAAAATTTTTGACCGACGTTTCAGGTCAAACTATAGCGTTGTTCGCGCGTGATACCCCATTCATCGAAGGCCGTTGCAGGGGTGCCTCATGCTCCAGCGCTTTGGCTCTGAGCCGCAAATTTTGTTCCTGCCATCCTTTCGTGCTTTTGCGGAGTACCTCCTATGTCGACGGGTGGAGCGCTTGTTCGTTCGGTCAGTTTCTCACTGAACAGTTTAAAGCGACAGGGTAGAGA
The DNA here is from genome assembly GCA_031403975.1 of Planctomycetota bacterium. GTDB lineage: Bacteria > Planctomycetota > Planctomycetia > Planctomycetales > Planctomycetaceae > SXXK01. The sequence continues at coordinate 1,743 of JANNGQ010000116.1, read as the reverse complement.
GCTGTTTCGCCGATCGCGAGGTCGCGAAGCGCGTGCGACGCAGCGGCAGTCGTGGATTGCCGGAACGAACTCCGCGATTTGTGAAACTCTGGAAGTCCGGAGTCTGCTGTCTGCTCTTTCAGTCTCAGTGATTCCCGGTTCGATTTCGGAAGATGGCGGTTCGGCTGTTGGCACGGTGACTCGAAGCGGAGGAAGTTTTGCCGCTGAGCTGACCGTGAATCTCTCATCCAGCGATGTTTCCGAAGTCACGGTTTCTGCGAACGTCGTGATTCAGGCCGGTCAGTCCAGCGCTGATTTTGTGATCACTGCCGTTGACGACACACTGCTGGATGGCACACAGTCTGCCATCATCATGGCAACCGCTGTTGGCTCCGGAGACGGCCTGCTGGACACAACGTGGGGCACGAATGGATATGCCGCACTACCGAATTATCGGCAGGATCTCGATCCCAGTTTTCTGCGGATCGCCCATCAGCAGGATGGCAAGACGATTGTCGCAGGTCGCCATCCGACTCTGGATAACACGTGGAATGTGATCCGACTCACTTCCAGCGGTACTTATGACACGACCTTCGGAACGAACGGAACTGTGACAAGCACTTTTGGATCAAATGTGTTTCCGCAGGGTATTTCGATTGCTCCCGATGGCCAGATTCTGGTGGTGGGACGCGGCGTCGGATCTGGGAATCACGTCGTCGCGAGGTACAGCGCCACGGGAGTCCAGAATCTGACCGTTGGTCCGTCGAGTGCGATTTTTGGCATCGATATTGTGGCAGACAGTTCGGGCGACGGAGGTTTCTACGTGAGCGGAGGAATCGCCGATGATTTCTCCGTTCTTCGATATCGATCCAACGGCACCCTGGATACGTCTTATGGTATCTCCGGAGTTGCACGGTTCAATCTGTCGGCCACCAGCGAAGTCGGATGGGCGATTGCGCAGCAATCCGATCGAAAGATTGTGGTCGGCGGCAGCGCATTGAATGGTGACTTTGGAGTCGTCCGTTTCAACACCAACGGTACACCTGACACTAGTTTCAGCAGCGATGGTTTCCAGTCCGTGGATTTCGGGGCCAGCGACTTTGCTCACAGCGTGGCATTGGCACCGGACGGGAAGATAGTGCTGGCCGGATCCACGAATTCCCGTGGCGATTGGGCTATTACGCGACTGATGCAGGATGGTTCGCTGGATTCTTCCTTCAGCGGCGACGGGAAAGATATCATCAACTGGGGCAGTTCTGAAGAGGCACGTGCCGTTATTGTTCAGCAGGATGGAAGGATTCTTGTCGGTGGTGGTGCGTTTAAGTCCGGATCCGGCCGTGAAATGGCGGTCGCACGCTACAACGTCAATGGCACGTTTGATACGAGCTTCGACGGGGACGGAAAGAAAATCATGCCGTCTCAGCCATCGATTTTCGAAGAGACCCGTGCGATTGCACTCCAGGCAGACGGAAACTTTCTGGCACTGGGTGGCTATTCGAATCAATACATGGTCTTCCGCCTCATCACGGCAGAACAACATACACCGGGCAGCACAACGATCAATGTGACGGATTCCGAATCACTCAGCGTTTCCGCTTCGCCTGCGACGATTTCAGAGAACAACGGAGTGAGTACCGGGACCGTCACTCGCAGCAACACGGACACGGCATCAGCGCTGACGGTGACTCTATCCTCCAGCGATTTGACCGCTGCCACAGTTCCGGCAACGATAACGATTCCTGTGGGGCAGCAGTCTGTGACATT
>JANNGQ010000115.1:0-3788 GCA_031403975.1 Planctomycetota bacterium | reverse complement strand
GGATCAACCGCTCGACTCATCATGCGGACAGAAAGTGTTAAACTATGAAACGCCGGAACATTCCTCTCCATACGCAGTTGGCGATGGCTGCCCTTGGCAGCGTACTCGCGTCGGGCTGCTGCTCGACTTCGAATTGCTGCTCGACGTCGAACGGCTGCCCTGCAAATACCTGTGAGCCGGGTTTCTGCACAAACGGCTGTCAGTCAGATTGCTCTTCCTGCTGCCAGACGGGATGCGGAAACAGTTTCTGGCCTGCCTGTTTCCACTCTTCATCCTGTCGGATGTCCGTGCCCGACATCCTTCCGCTGGGAGCCGTGACCAGAGCCCATTGGCACATGCAGGAGACGAACGGCGAAGCGGCTGATTTCGTAATGTACCGAAATGAATTTGTCGACAGCTCGTCCGAACTGACGCCGTACGGGCGCGATCACATCGCCGAGATTGCGGCTCGGATGCCTTCCACGCCGTTCCCGGTGCTGGTGCAAAGGAGCCTGAACAACGCCGATCCGGAACTGGATCAGATTCGTCGTGACATCGTGGTGCGAGTCCTGACGGATCTCGGTAATCCGGACGCTGATCAGCGAACTGTTGTATCGCAGCCCTACAGCAACGGTGTCAATTCGATGGAAGGCGAACAGGATTACGGCCGCTTCCGAAACATCCGCGGCGACAATGGTGGAGGCAACGGCGGCGGTGGCGGTTTCGGCGGCGGATTCTGAGCCGCTTCCAGGTCTTCGTGATTCCTTGTGGGGCAGGCTTCCAGCCTGCCTGGATGTGAAAAACCGCATCTGTTTTTGAATCGACGAAGCAGGCTGGAAGCCTGCTCCACGATAAGACCGACCGCCCCCAACGCCAACGGGGTTGAATGTCGGACACTCAAACCAGGCTCTCATCGCAGCCTCAGTTACGATCAGACACGCAGAGCGGCTCCCGAATCCAGGGGCCGCTCTTTTTTGTTGCTGACTCAACCAGTGGCCAACGGTTCGTTGTGGCCGTAATGCAACGTGTCCGAGGGACAACGCCGTTGCGATGTCATCGATGCTAACTCTTTCCCTGACAATGCTTTCCGATCACACATGGACTTCATCTCGACACAAAATCGGCGTTTTCATTAGAGTTCCTGCTCTCTTCTCAACTCCCGTCTCTCTGTTCCGGCCTGTCCACGCTTCCCGCTGCGCTCTCACGTTCCCGAGTCCTCGCAGCCTCTCCCTTCTCAATCTGCTTCCGCCTGGAGACCTGATCATGTCAGGATATCGGTGGTGTACCGTTTCGGTTTGCTGCGTCGTAACCATCCTTCAGGCTGGCTGTCAGAGCGATGGCTCCAGCCGCATGGCATGGAATCCGTTTTTGCGCCGCGCTGAAAAGGATGCGGTCACCGACGAACCGTCATTTTCCCTGCCCAAGTTTGTGCGCGGGAAATCAACGGATGAAAAGAGTCAGACGGAACAGCCCGGGCCGCTGATGCCGGAAGACCGGCTGGAAGCACTGCTGGAGGAAGGTCAGTTGGCGCTGCAGGAGAGCCGTCTCGACGACGCCCGCAAGTCCTATGCGGAAATCCTCAGCGCCGCACCTGACAACGCGACGGCTCATCATGGCATCGCTATGACGGCCGACCTGTCGCAACGATGGGCGGATGCGGAGTACCACTATAAACAGGCGCTGCGGATTCGTCCGCGGGACGCCAACCTGCTGTGCGACATCGGATACTCGTACTTCCTGCAGAATCGCTTCAGCGAAGCGTCTCGCTATCTGAATCAGGCAATAGAAGTCAGTCCGCAGCACGAAAGTGCGCACATGAATCTCGCGCTGCTGGAACTGCGGCAGGGCAATCGGGCGGCTGCCGAAGAAAGGATCGTGCAGAGGTTCGGATCGTCGGCTGCAGCAACACAAGTCATGGCTCAGCTCGAATCGCGAATCGCATCAAACGCCACTCCCGTCACTCAGGCCAGCGCTTCGACCATCCTTCCGGCAAACGCGACTCTCGAACAGGTGGAGGCCCTGGCTGCACAACTTCGCACGGAAGCCGAACAGCGTCGGGCGAACCGGGGACTGCAGCCCCTGGGCGAAAATCAGTTGATACCTCCGGCCTCAGCGCTGCAGCATGCACAGCCTTCTGCAATGACCGCCCAGTATGCCGGCGGCGGATACTCCAACCCGGCGCTGAATGCAGTCCAGATCCTGCCGCAACAGAATACTGTACCGCGGAGCGCGTTTCATCCGGACGCAATGATCAATCCGACGAACAACGCCGCAGCCCTTGCCGCCAATGCGACAGTCCCAGGTGCTTCGTTCAGTCCCGCCGCTGACACTCCGGCGTTGAACACGACAACTCCCGGAAACTGGAATCCGACGGTTGCTGCAAACATGGAAAACTCTCAGCCGCCGAACTTCGGAACGCCGAATGCTGCGATGCCGAATGGCGGCACAATGTCGGGGCGAGTCGTGCCGATTTATTCCTCCGGCACGTTCCGTGAGAATCCAGCAAGCGGAGCAAGTTACGGCCAGCCGGTCGGATTCGGGACACCGCCCGGACTGGTTCCGGTCAATACTGTCGGCGCCACAAATGAACGGCAGAATGAAATGATGTTATCGCCGGGAATGCAGGGTTCCTCCGTGGGCCACACGGTTCCACAGGTGCATCTCGACGGACTCAACGTCGGCCCCGGAGCCCTGTTCCCAATCGGCCAGCCGGCATCAGCCGGCGACGTCAGCAGTCCGTCTGTCAACGGGACGGGGTTTAACGGCGCTCCCGTGAATGGTTCCACAATGACGGCCGTTCAGCCGGGTACGCGAGGCGGCATTCCCGCAGGTGATGGCAGCCTGCAGATGGGCAATGTCAGTGCTCCCGGCACAAACTCCATGATCAACGGCAGTATGTACACGCAACCTGTCGCGACACTGCCGGCTCAGGAATGGGCCATGCGACAACAGCAGATCCAGCAGGCTCAAGGTCGTGGTGCAGGGCCGAACAACGGCTCCACCGGATCGCCCGGTTCTCCGCCAGGAGCCTGGCCATCCGCTCAGCCGGTACAAACACATCCGCTGGCCGGCTACGAGCGCCAACTGCAGCAGATCGACAACCAGTACAACAGCGCACTGCAGCAAATGGACGGTCGCTCGCTGCCCAATCTGCCGACAGCGCAGTACTGACTGGGTGGTCGCAAGTCTGCAGCAGAAATCGCAGGCCTTCAGGTCTGAACAGTCGGCAGCAGTAAGAATAACCGTTTTGCGTTGGCCGTTGTTGTGGCCGCCATTTCCTGCGGCGTCATGCCATGCACACCGGCAAGGACGTCGTTGGTCAGGCGGACCCAGGACGGTTCGTTGCGTTTGCTTCGGTTGGGATGAGGAGCGAGATACGGAGCATCGGTTTCCACGAGTAAGCGGTCCGGTGGGACTGTCGCGGCGACCGCTCGCAGTTCTTCGTTCTTGCGGTAGGTCAGCATTCCGGCGAAGGAAATGTGCAGGCCGAGTCGGACGCAGATGCCGGCAGTGTCGGCATCCCCGCAGAAGGAGTGCATGACTCCTGTGAGTTGCCCGTCGCGGGCCTCAGACTGCAGCACTGCCACGACGTCGGCTTCCGCTTCCCGGCAATGCACGACAAACGGCTTTTTCAGTTCCCGGGACAGCTGAATGTGCCTGACGAAAAACTCTCGCTGAATGTCCAGCGGCGCGAAGTCCCAATATCTGTCGAGTCCCGTTTCGCCGATGCCGACGACGTGGGGATGAGTCGCCAGATCGGCAATCCGTTCAAAGTCTCCCGGCTTCGCTTCGTGAGCATAGTTCGGCTG
>JANNGQ010000114.1:0-1734 GCA_031403975.1 Planctomycetota bacterium | reverse complement strand
GGCTGCGCGAAAACGCGCCCTGACCCGGACGCGTATTGACGGCCAGAGTGTTCGTGAGTGGGATCGAGGCCTGCAACTCGAACTCCGCGTTGCCGCCGCCCCACTTGCGGTGGCAGTGAGCGCAGTTGGCGTGCAGGTAAGATCGCGCCCGGTGGTGCAGGCTCTGATCCGCGTCGCGATAATCGACGAGCCGAGGCAGTTCCTCCGGAGGTTTGGGCAGCCTGTCCTGGAGAATGCCCAACTTCTCCAGCACAGACAACTGGTTCGCGGTTTTGCCGTCGTAGTTATGGAGCTTGTTCATTTGCAGAGTTGTCACTCCCAGCACGTATTTGGACGCCATCGTGTGACACAGCGCGCATTCGGCTCGACTGGGGAACCGCCAGATCTGTTCGCGCTGTCCGCCCGGCGCGGCGGCGTCTTTGATGATGAGTTTGCGGTCGAGTCCCTCTGCAGCCAGCAGCTCGGCATCGGTCTGATCTTCGTTCCAGACGTAGGTGTAGCCGGCCCAGTACTGGGCTCCATACTCGTCGTCGTTCCCCGGCATCCTGCGATAATGCAGCAGTCGGGTTTCCAGCCGCCGGAGACTCGCCGCGCTGCCTGCCTCCGTCTCCAGTGAGAACGTCTTCACGAGGACAGTTCCGTCGGGAAAACGCCAACCGACATCGGAGTAATCCGGCCCGTGCGGATAGACGACATCATCAAACTCGATCTTCGTATCGCCCGGCAGCGCCATCAACCGATCCTTCTCGGCTCCATCCGACCAGAGGGGTGCGTTCACCGAGTACGGGATCAGTCCGGCCGCCGGAATATAGTCTTTGGTCGAAGCGAACAGGCCCGTCTCGCTCAGCCTGCGCGGGAACGGTTTCGAGGTCTCCTGCGGCGGGGCTTTCACGATGCGATGCAGTCCGCCTCCTGCGAAGTCGACGAGGTACACTTCGCCCGCGCTGTCCTGAGCGAACTCGACGATGCGGATCTGCGTGTCGGCCAACTGACGATGCTCGCTCAGTTTCCCGTCGAAGTACTTGAGCGACCACAGCTTGCCCGTGTCGTAGTCGCCGTAGATGTAAGCACCTTTCAGTTCCGGGAGTCGATCCGATTGACTGACGTATCCACCGGTGATCGACCGGAAGTCGCTGTGAGAATGCTCGACGATCGGCGGCACGAACTCACCGGGCCCCCTCGGACGCTCAGGTCGGAACGGATATCGTCCTTCGTTGACGCTCCATCCGTAGTTGCCGCCTCTCTGCACAAGGTAGATCATCTCCCACAGATCCTGACCGACTTCACCCGCCCACAACCGTTGCTGGTGGTCAAAGCTGAACTTCCAGACCTGACGATGCCCGAACGACCAGATCTCGCCTCGTGCATCGGCCCGGCCCGCAAACGGGTTGTCCTGCGGAATCGAATAAGGACGCAAGCCGTCCGGATGATCGACGTCGATGCGCAGGATCGACCCAGTCAGATCGTTGAGATTCTGCCCGGTCAGGAATCCATCAGCGATGCCGCTGCTGTCTCCGGTCGCCAGATAGAGGTATCCATCTGCTCCGAATCGAATGCAGCCGCCGTTGTGACCACCGGACGGCCATTCGAGGATGATCTGTTCGCTGCCCGGATCGGCGACCGACGGCAGTCCAGGTTGCACGCGGAATCGCGACAATCGACTCCCCTTCGGGAGGTCGGGGCCGAGGATGTACGTGACGTACAGGAACCCATTCTTCTCGAACTGCGGATGAA
>JANNGQ010000113.1:0-1507 GCA_031403975.1 Planctomycetota bacterium | reverse complement strand
GCGACAGATCCGTCACCTTGTCCTTGATTCCTCCGTCTCCGTCCTTGTTGAACAGGAACCAGTCATTTCCTTCACAGCCGGTGAGCACATCTTCGATGTGATCATCGTGCACCGTCGTGTCCTTCAGCAGGTATCCTGCATTCCAGCCGCCGCCGTTCTGCAGATGGCTGACACGGACTGCAAACGTGGCATCAGTGCGTGTCCATTCCTTCATGATGAGCGCCAATGCGGCAGCCTGATTGTCAAAATCAGTCGTACCCGCAATGAGAATGTCGTCGCCTGCGTTGCCGACAATACGATCCGCGCCCGTGCCGCCGTCAAGAAAGTCGCGACCGCCGTTTCCCGAAAGGAAGTCGTTGCCGGCCTCGCCCAGCAGGACATCATGCCCCGCTCCTCCTTTGATGCGATCGTGACCGGCACCCCCATAGACCCAAACCGGGATATCGACGTCGTCCATCTTGACATCGTCGTCGCCCGCCTGCGCGTTCACGACGACGCGGCTGACTGGTAAAGCGACCGTGCCGCGGATCTTATGACGGACGTCGTCATGCTCGTTAATCCGGACAATCAAAAATTGGGCATCGTTGTCGTTGCAGTCGTGGTGGTCTTCTTCAATACGGATGCGGATCTTGTCGTCGCCGGTGCTGCCGCCGACGACAAGCATGACCTGGCCCGGATTCAGCGGATCCGACTGGATCTGCCATCTCAGGATCTCAACGGTCTGTGAGACTGCGACACTCTCAGAGCCCCGCGCATCGGTAGACTTCGCGGTGATGGCGTACGTTGACGCTGATGCAACCAGGAACGTCTTCTCCAGCGACAGAGTTGCGGGAGCCGTCAGTGTCTGCACCGGAGAACCATCGCCCCAATTGATGACCCATGTGAACAGACCAGCCTGGTCGGCCGCGTCGGCGTCGGTTGCCGTGAATGTGTAAGTCAGCGTCTGGCCACGCACGCCGCTGCCCGGGCCGGAAATAGCGACTGTGGGGGCCGGATTCGTGACGATCACCGCAACCGTATCCTCGAACGTCTGGCCGATGTCATTTACGATGATCACCGAAATCGTGTAGGTGTTGTTGACAGCATAGGAATGATCCAGCACAAAAGTGCCCGAAGTGTTCACAGACAGAGTCTGATCACCGGTCCCGTCCCCGTAGTTGACCGTGCCCGTCCAACTCGACGCCGCTCTGTCGCTGATGGTGATCGTGCTGACCGCCGAAGCCCCTTCGTTGATTTCGATAGATGGACCAAGTTCGACTCGGCCTGTGAAGTCATCACCCGGACCGCCGTCAATGATGTCCACACCGCCGAAACCCTTCAGGTTATCGACCATGTCGGTCGAACTGGCTTTGCGGAACTTGTACATGATCAGCTGGTAACGCCCGCTGTCGGTGTCATTGACACTGTCGAGGAAGCGATCCAGTGCATCAGGACGCGTGAGAATGTTATCGGCGTTCGACGGATTCAGAGGACTCAGCGGATTCAGAGGATTACCCAGCGAATCCCC
>JANNGQ010000112.1:0-5066 GCA_031403975.1 Planctomycetota bacterium | reverse complement strand
CAGCGACAGGTCGATCGCCTGAACAAACCAGTCGACCGGAAAGAATGGGGCATGACGCCTCAGACGGTCAATGCGTATTACAACCCGGGCATGAATGAGATCGTGTTTCCCGCCGCAATTCTGCAGCCTCCGTTCTTCGATGCAGAAGCCGACGATGCAGCGAACTATGGCGGTATCGGCGCAGTCATCGGTCATGAGATCAGTCATGGGTTTGATGACGAAGGCAGCAAATATGACGCCGACGGTAATCTGACAGAGTGGTGGACCGCGGAAGACCGACGTGCATTCGAGGCACTTGCCGATCGTGTCGTGGCTCAATACGAAACGTACGAACCGCTGCCCGGCCGAAAGCTGAACGGCAAACTGACGCTGGGCGAGAACATCGCAGATCTCAGCGGCATGGCGATTGCGTTCAAAGCCTATCGCCGGTCACTGGGCGGCCAGCCAGGATCTGTCATCGACGGACAGTCATCCAGTCAGCGATTCTTCCTCAGCTGGGGCCAGATCTGGCGGCGCAAATACCGCGACGACGAAATGCTGCGTCGACTCGTCGTCGACCCGCATTCACCGTCGACCTATCGGGCCAACGGACCGGTCAGCAACTTTGATCCGTTTTATGAAGCCTTCGACGTCAAGCCTGGTGACAAACTCTTCAAACCAAAGGCCGAGAGAATTCAGATCTGGTAAACGAGCGTTGCGCGGCCCGTTATCGAATTCTGCCTGAGCCGGATGACACAGAGGCTGATGCGTCCATGCAGGCCGAGATTTGCAGCGTCAGTGATATCCTCAACGGAGATAATCTCTTTCGCATTCCAGTTGAAGAGTATTTCCGCATAGCGGCTGCGGTAGTAGTTTCCGGTACAAAGAAAAAGTACTGTCTGCATAGATTTCATTGTTGTCCCGAATCGTCAGGGACGCTGCCGATGCAATTGACTCCACTCAAGACCTTCCTGAGGCCTTTGACTGCGTCGTGAGCAACTGGCATCTCGGGCTTCAGCCGAGCCGTGACCGGGAAGTGATCGGAGGGAGTACGACCGTCGTGCGCTGTCCGGTCGATGGCTGCGTCGACAACCGTCCAGTCGCGCGAGGCGGCAATCCAGTCGATCCGCGAACCATCGGTTGCGTCGCTGCGGAAGCCGGAAAACGTCCCTTCCATCGAATTCTGTGAGGGATGAGCGACTCGATAGGTATCAACCACAGAAGACGTGTGCGCGTCAACCGGGTCGAAGAGGGCTCGATATGCGTCGCTCACTTCCGCCGTATTAAAGTCTCCGGTGAGGACGATCGCACACTCCTTGCCAATCGTCTCGATCTGTCGCCGCAGCAGCCGCGCCGACTCCAGACGGGCGATGGTCCCCTGGTGGTCAAAGTGTGTGTTGAAAAAACACACAGGCGGAGCTGTTTCATTGTGCAGGTCGCTGAGTTTAACCCAGGTGACCATCCGTGGTAACGCACTGTCCCAACTCTTGCTTCCAATCGTCGACGGTGTTTTGCTCAACCAGAAATGACCACCGTCGAGCTTCCGGAAACGCTCTTTCCTGTAATACAGGGCCATCATTTCGCCATCCTCCCGGCCATCATTCCGGCCCACACCAAGCACCTCGTAGGCTGACAGCTTTTCAGCCAGGTAGTCACGCTGGAAGGCCAGAGTCTCCTGCGTCCCGAGCAGATCTGGATCGAAGGCGGTCACTGTGCTGACAAGAAACTCTTTGCGGAGATCCCAGTGGTTCTCGCCGTCGTTGGCTGTGCCGTACCGAATGTTGAAGCTCATCACCCGCACGTCGCGAGGGACCGGGGGCTCCGTTCCCTGAGACGACGAAACGAAGAGGCTGATGACCAGTGAACTCAGGCCGGCGATGCGAATTGTCTGCATGTTAAATCTCCCTGAATGTCAGCGGATGTTAGGTTCTTTGCAAACCGGCGTCTGCCGTCGACCGAACGACTCTTTCCAAGGCAGACAACTCGACCACGGCCAGACTCCTTCAACCATCAGGCATTACTTGTTGTTTTGCTCTCTGATTTTAACGAGTCATTGCCGCTGCCCTCTGAGACAGCGGAAAACTCATCCGCCTGGTGACGCGAGTGCTTTTCTGCTCAGCAAATGCTGCTTCTCATAGGGAGACGAGATGGTCAAACTCATCGAAAGCGGTTCACACGCGGCCCTGATATCTGGTTTGTGATTCCTGGTCCGTCTCACTCCTCTGTGATCTCCGGACTTTGATTCACTTGCAAGGGTCCGTTGATGAACTGCTGGCCGCCGTGCGGTGGTTTTGTCCACCGCCTCAGCGGTGTCGAGTCCGAATTACAGCGGTAATGAACTCTCAGACGTGGCACCAGAAACGCGCCGAGAACTGCGAAGCGGATCGCTGCCGGAAACCCATTTTTCACGTTGACCGCTCCTTGGCGATCCGGCGCCGCTCAGGCCGCGCGTCCACCGAGGATCAGAAAAGATTGATGTCGTCGTCTTCATCCTGCGAGCGGAAGTCCATGATCTGGTCACGGCGGCTGCTTTCTGCATTGTTCATGTTGAGCAGGAACCAGTCGCGGCCTTCTCCGCCCCAGAGGTAATCGACGGCATCGTCATCAAACACGTTGCGGGCGGCCCCGGTCGGCTTCAGGTACGACGCGCCGTTCAGACCGCCGGTGGTTGTCCCCATGATGTTGCTGCGACGCTCCGCGAACGAGCGACTGCTGAGCCATTCCTGCATGATCGCATCGAGAGCCGTGCGGTTGTTGTCCAGTGAGGAATAGCCGGCGATCAGCAGGTCGTCGCCGGTGCCGCCGCTGATTTCGTCCGAACCGCGACCACCAATCACAATGTCGCGACCCGCCTGTCCGCTCAGTTCATCATTGCCGTCACCGCCGATGATGATGTTCGCACCGCCGCCGCCGGTGATCCGGTCACGTCCTGTGCCGCCGTCGAGCAGAGACCAGAGACTCACCTGACTCTGAACTTCGATCCGGTCATTCCCCGCCTGGCCGTACACAATGATTCCGTTCAGAGTGGCATAAACCCTTGCCGTGAAGCTGTTTTCTTCATCGTCGTTGCAGTGGTCGTTTTCGGATTCCGAATCGATTCGCACTTTGTAGTAGGCACTGTTGCCGGTATGTCGCGTAATTCGGATGCGATCGTTCTCCAGGGTTCCACCGACGAAAAGAATCGTCTGTCCGGCATGCAGCGGATCGGGCTGAACCTGCCACGAAAGGATTTCAATTGCGTGTGTGGCAGTTGCGGAAGTGAGTCCACGCGCGTCTCTGGCCGTCGCCGTGATCGTGTACGCCGGGACCGAAAGACTGGTGTAAACATGCTCGACAATCAGCCCCGCCGGTCCTGAGACCGATTCGATCGGCGATCCGTCCCCCCAATTGATGACGTACAGGAAGTTCCCGGCCTGATCGACAGCATTCGGATCGATCGGATTCAGAGAGAATCCCAGCGACTGGCCACGCACACCACTGGATCGCCCGGCGATCGAAACAGTCGGGGCCAGATTGATGATCGCGCTAAACGTGGTGGATGCAATACCGCCCTCACCATCATCTGCTGTGAGGATCACGCTCAGAGACTCGCTCGTCTCGAGGCTGGCATCAAACTCCCAGCTCCACGTTCCCGCCGCCTGATTCAGAGTGACCGTTCCCACAGAGGCGGTCAGCGTCACAGTATCCGCACCTGGCTCCAGAAGCGTCCCCGAATTGACCACGAAATTCAGAGCATTCGCTTCCACCACCGGTTGGTTCGCTGCAATCGTCGGTGCCACGTTACCGACGGTGATCGCCTGCACGGTGCTCGTCACACCGCCGTCGCCATCGGACACCGTCAGCGTGACATCATACGTACCATCGTCGGCATAGGTGTGAGACGCCGAAGGGCCGCCCGCCGTTGGTGCCCCGTCGCCGAAGTTCCACACGAACGTCAGCGTATCGCTCGAACCTGCCGGATCGGTCGCCAAACCTGTGAAGCTGATCGCCGTCCCTTCCAGCCGAGTCGTGCTGATACTGTTAATCGTTGGTGCCGGAGCGACATTGTTCACTGTGACCGATTGAGGCGTGCTCGCCGAATCGCCATCTTCATCATTGACGGTGAGCGTAACGATATATGTTCCGTTGTCAGCATAGGTATGCGACACTGACACTCCGCTGACGAGGGGTGTACCGTCGCCGAAGTTCCAGACGAAGGTCAGAGTGTCGTTCGAGCCCGCGGGATCGGTCGCCGAACCGGCAAAGACGATCGCCGTCCCTTCCAGTCGCGTCGCGCTGATGCTGTCGATCGTGGGCGTCGGAGCCACGTTGGCCACAGTGATGGACTGCGTGGTGCTCAGCGAACCGCCGTCTTCATCGGACACCGTCAACGTGATCTCATAGGTACCATTATCGGCATAAGTGTGAGTCGGTGCCGGGCCAGCCACAGCTGATGATCCGTCGCCGAAGTTCCAGACGAAAGTCAGCGTGTCGCTCGAGCCCGCCGGATCGGTCGCCGAGGCTGCGAAGCTGATCGACGTCCCTTCCATACGAGTCACGCTGATGCTGTTGATCGTGGGCGTCGGAGCCACATTGTCGACGTTGGCCGTCAGCTGGTGTGTCAGTGTCTGTCCGATGTCATCGACAATTGTGACCGTCACAACATACGAGCCGTTGTCGGCCCAGACATGGTTCAGCGTAAACTCTCCGTCCGGGCTGACCGGCAGCGGCTGAACGCCCGTGCCGTCGCCGTAATCGACTGTGCTGCCCGTCCAGTCGGAAGCACCACGGTCATCAATCGTCAGCGTGCGACTGAAGCTGCTGGCTTCGCTGACGGATGGTGCGGTTCCGAGGTCAAACGTGAGCACATAACTTTCGCCGGGACCTCCCATGATCGTGTCCACACCGCCGAAGCCCTTCAGATCGTCGACCATGTCGGACGAACTGGCCGTACGGAACTTGTACAGGATCAGCTGGTAACGCCCGCTGTCGGTGTCATTGACACTGTCGAGGAAGCGATCCAGTGCATCAGGACGCGTGAGAATGTTATCGGCGTTCGACGGATTCAGAGGACTCAGCGGATTCAGAGGATTACCCAGCGAATCCCC
>JANNGQ010000111.1:0-3076 GCA_031403975.1 Planctomycetota bacterium | reverse complement strand
CACGAGTATCGTGGTTGGGGGTTCCAGCCCCAGAACCCGGCTGCAAGCAGCACCGCGGCTGGAAGCCACGGCCACGACGATCGGAAACGACCGGTGCCGCCTTACTTCTGCGGATTTTGCTGGTCTGCGTTCGACGTGCCTGAAAGCACAGTAGCCCGCAGCCCGCAGCAGCTGATTATCCTTGCGGGGTTTTCGAGCCGTCAGTAGTGTTTCACGTCCGTCCTCTGCTTTCCTGGTGGTTTTTCTTTCAGCGTGCGATTCGAAAATGCCACCGAATACGCTGGCCGCCGGATTCAGTTGTCGCAGTGATGCCGACGACGGTGGCGGCGTCTCGCTTCGTCGCGCGGTTTGCATTGCCATTGCGGCCCGAGACATTCTGATACGCATCGCCGCCTTCCGAGTACTGCGAGTTCTCTGCATTTGTTTCGTGACCAGCGTCGGAACGATGGCCCAGGAGACCGAAAGGCCGGGTGTTTTGAGAGGCCCTTTCCCTCGAATCACGGAGGAGGACGAGTTTCAACCGCGGATTCAGGACGTGCCGCCGGTCACGCGAACTGTCAATGAAGCGCCACTGGGATTCACCGGCCCTTCCGGTGTTCTCCCCAGTGAGTCACCGCAGAGTCCGCATTTCGTGCCGGTCGAAGACCGCTGGCGAATTGGTTTCCCGGAATGGGATCGCTACGGAAAGGGCAATCCGCCGGTCGACGATCAGCCTTATGAAACTGGTCATTGGTGGGATCCCTATAACCAGAACGTGCTCAAAGGTGACTACCCGATCATTGGTCAGCACACATTTCTGAACATCACTGCCACAAATCAAATGCTCAATGAGTACCGCGAAGTCCCGACGGGGACGACGCCGTTCGAAAGCACCGTCGACCCGAATCAGGAAGAGTTTTTTGGTGATCCACAGCAGTACTTTTTCGCCAACAACCTCAGACTGCAGTTCAGCCTGATCCATGGTGATGCCGCGTTTAAGCCGTTTGACTGGCAGATCAGGATGACGCCCGTCTTCAACCTGAACTACCTCAGCGTCAATGAACTGGGAGTTGTCAACCCGGATGTCCGTGAGGGAACGACACGGTTTCGAAATGACGTCGCTCTGGAGGAGTGGTTTGCCGAAGCGAAACTAGCAGACACCAGCCCGGACTACGATTTTGTTTCCGTCAGGGCGGGCTCCCAGCCATTCGTGAGCGATTTTCGCGGTTTCATTTTTGCGGACACAAACCGCGCTGTCCGGCTGTTCGGAACGCGACTCGCCAATCGCGACCAGTTCAACGTCATCTGGTTTGACCAGACCGAAAAAGACACCAACAGCGGGCTGAATACATTTGATGACCGGAATCAGAATACGGTCATCGCAAACTACTACCGACAGGATTTCGTGTTTCCGGGGTTTACGACAGAATTCAGCTTTCATTTCAATCACGACCAGCCCGGCGTGGAATTTGACCGCAATGACTTCCTCGTCCGTCCGGATCCGGCCGGCGTTTTTCGGCCTCATAGCGTGGAAGCATACTATTTCGGAATTGCAGGCGACGGACACATAGGCCGCGTCAACGTCAGCCATGCGTTTTACCACGTTGAGGGCCGTGACAGCCTGAATCCGATTCAGGGGCAGGAATCGCAGATCAGCGCCAACATGGCGGCCATTGAACTGTCGGTCGATCGAGACTGGATTCGATTCCGCACGTCTTATTTCTGGGCATCAGGCGATGACAATCCAAATGATTGCAAAGCGGAGGGATTCGACTCAATCCTTGACAATCCTAATTTTGCCGGAGGGCAGTTCAGCTACTGGCAAAGACAGGCCATTCGACTATTCGGAGTCAATCTTGTGCAGCGCGAGAGCCTCGTTCCGGACCTGCGATCCAGCAAGACACAAGGACAGAGCAACTTTGTGAATCCCGGTCTGCATCTGCTCAATGGCGGGATGGACTTTGAGATCACACCCAAAGTGAAGGCGATTACCAATGCAAATTTCCTCTGGTTCGACAAAACGGAGACCCTGGAGCGTTTCGTGTTTCAGGACAATATCGACCGCGAAATCGGCACTGACCTCAGCCTGGGAATCGAGTATCGTCCGTTTCTTAGCGACAACGTCATCCTGTCCGGGGGCGTCTCAGCGTTGATTCCCGGTCGAGGATTCGACGACCTCTTTGGGGTGACGGATCCATTCTCAACAGCGAACGCTCAGTCAGGTCACGCGGACACACTTCATGCCTTGTTCCTGGATGTGATCCTGACTTACTGACAGTCGCGGTATTGACGAAGCCATGACGGATGGAGCTGCCAATGGCCTTGAGTGTGAAACCTGCCGCTGTGCTTGTGGCATACATGTCGTTGAGCGTCGTTATCGCTGGCTGGCTGGTTTCAGCTCTTTGCTCTTACGGTCCGCTGCTTGCAGAAGAGCCATCGTACAGCGTGAAACCAGGCCGACCCCCGGCCGCCATCGAATCCGCATCATCGCAGGTTCGCGACTCAGCTGAGACCTACCCGATGCCTCGGCACCTGTCGGGAATTGACTTGTCGGAACAGACGCAGGGGCATGCCGAAAACAAGAGTATCGGCTGCATCAAGTGTCATGAGGGTGCTCACGATCCGCACTACAGTCCGGCCGTGAAACTCGGTTGTGTCGATTGTCACGGTGGAGATCCGACAGCATTCGACAAGACACATGCGCACGTTCAGCCGCAACTGGCAAATGTCTTTCTCAGTTCCGCCAATCCCGTTCGATCGTACACGGCCCTGAATCACGAGAGTCCGGAGTTTATTCAGTTCGTCAATCCGGGAGATCTTCGCATTGCCCACATCAGTTGTGGAACGGCTGGTTGTCATGCGCAGGAAACACTGGCAGTGAAAAAGAGCATGATGACCCACGGCTGCATGTTGTGGGGAGCCGCACTTTACAACAATGGAGCAACGCCGAATAAGTGGGCGCAATATGGCGAAAGCTACAGCATGCATGGCGTGCCACAGCGCCTCCAAACCGTGCCGACACCGACACCCGAAGAAACCGCGACTAAGGGCGTACTGCCTTACCTTGATCCACTGCCTCGGTTCGAAATCACACAGC
>JANNGQ010000110.1:0-2060 GCA_031403975.1 Planctomycetota bacterium | reverse complement strand
GGGTTAAGTCGTCGAACACCATTTCCGCGTGATGAGCGTGAGCGTCGTCGATTTCCAGAATATGTCCGCCGTGGATCCCAGCTTCTTCTTCGTGCACATGCGGTTCGCTCAGTGGTGCCTTTGCGTATTCCTGATACTCGGCCTCCTCACATCCGACGACTGAAAAGGCCGCGAGCGCGAGGCCCGTCATCCATTTTCCGATTTGCATCTCTGACATCCTTTGAATCAGGAACCAACCAACCAACAATTCGCCCGTCCGGTGCAATACAACTCTGTGCCGGAGACATCCGGATTCTAGTTGCTTCGTTGCCGAGCACCAGCGGCACCGTGCCGGATTTGCGCGGACTTTGCCGGGAACAGCTTCCTGTGAGAAAGAACCGGACCATCCTTCAAATGTGCTGGTTGAAGCGACACTGCGATCCGTGTAAAAGCTGGCCACGCCGGTCGAAGACTGGCTGGTAAGGCGAGCAGAAGAAACAGATTACAAACCCGAAGCGTCAGCGAGGCGGCCTCGCTGACGCTTCGAGTTTGTGTCGGTCTGTTGTTTAGCGCCGCTCGCGTAAGTGTGAGTCGATCGACAGTCCTATCCTGTGAAGGCATTTCATTCATGACTCTCGAGGCAGCCGTTCGGGAACGCAAAGACGCACTTCGCAGGCAGGCGCACGCCAGCCGGAATGCTCTGGAGAATAAGGACGCCCTGAGCCGACGGATTGTCGGCGCGTTCATGTCGCTTCCGGAATACGCGACTGCGGAAACCGTGATGTTCTACATTGACGTCCGCAGCGAAGTGCGGACTCGATATGACCTGGAACTTGCGCTGCAGTCCGAAAAGTCCATTGTCGTTCCGTGGTGCAACACAGACGGCGAGCTGGAACTTTTCCGGTTGTCCCGCATGGACGAACTTGAAATCGGAAAGTACGGCATTCTCGAACCTCAGGCGGAGCTCCGGCAACTTGCGGAGAAACAGGTCAACGTCGAATCGCTGGACCTGATCATGGTGCCTGGCGTTGCTTTCGACCGTCGCGGCGCCCGGATGGGGCACGGCAAAGGTTACTACGACAAGCTGCTGCAGCACGCTCGCCGCGATACTTCGCTGGTGGCTCTGGCGTTTGAATGTCAGCTGTTCGAAGAAATCCCGGTGGCAGCTCACGACATCTTCATGGACCGGATCATCACGGAAGATCAGGTCTATCCCGGCCGCGGGCGAGGTTAGCGATGAGTGTGTTCGTGGAAGACACATACGCCGAGGCATTCCGCAGCCTGTATGTTGAATTCCTGATCACCGCCCGTGACCGGAAATGGCTGGACCACGCAGTCAGCGCTGTGACTGGGCACGGTTCATCAACCATCCTGTGCGACTGCGAAGCGGGCCTGGATCGTTACGTCGGACCGGGCGGAGATGAATCGGTCAGCCCGCCGGACGGGCGACCGGGTGCCATCTGTCAACTGCATGTGCCTCGCTTCTGGAAGCATCGAGTTGGTGCTCTGGAAAAGGCGCTGCTGGCCCGTATCAGTCAAAACGTACTGACGTGTCCGACGACTCGTTGTTTTTCACTGTCCGACAGCGAACCGTACTATCGGACGGGAAGAAAACTGGCATTCTTCGGCGACGGTCATGAGCGGCTCGATGACCGCTTCGGACGGCGGATGTGGGTCGTGCCCACGATGGGCGGCGATTTCTGTATCGACCGACGTTTTGCGTATTGCGAAGGAGTCATGGGAGGAAATCTGTGGTTCATGGCAACTTCCGAAGACGCATCACTGGAGGCCGCCGAGCGCGCGGTGGAGGCGTGCAGGAATGTTCCTGGTGTCGTCACGCCGTTTCCCGGGGGTGTCGCGGCCAGCGGTTCGAAGGCAGGCAGCAAATACAGGTTTCTCTTTGCCAGTACCAATGAACGATTCTGTCCGACACTGCGGAATCGCCCGGGCGTTGAGTCGCAGATTCCGGACGGTGTGCAGTCCGTGATGGAGATTATTATCAACGGTCGTGACCTCGCCACGGTCAGCGAAGCAACACAGGCGGCAATCAATGCCGCCACAGCCGTCGACGGTGTCGTGAC
>JANNGQ010000109.1:0-2749 GCA_031403975.1 Planctomycetota bacterium | reverse complement strand
CTTCAGGACTTCTTCGCCGCCCGCTGCAGCATTCGCCACAAGCCGTTTCGCCCAGGTCTCCGCCTGCTGATGCACGAATTCGTTGTTCAGCAGAATCAACGCCTGAGCCGGCACGTTCGACTGGCTGCGTCGACCGATCGTGCTGGCAGGTTGAGGTGTATCGAATGCCAGCATGAACGGGTTCAGAAAATTCCGGTGGACGCCCTGATAAATGCTCCGGCGACCGGCACCGTCCAGTGGCCCGGATTCCCCCGGTCGACCTCGCCCCTGCATGAAGCTGGTGAGATAGACGGGCACCGGCGGACCATACATCGCCGGATCCAGGCGTCCGGAAATGGTCAGCATGGCATCTCGGATGATCTCACCTTCAAGGCGGCGAATGTTGGCGCGATGCAAAAGTGTATTGTTTGGATCAAGCTGTTCGGCCTTCTCCTTCCCTTCGTGGCTGAGGCTTCCAGCCTCAGTACTGACTTCGTGACTGAGGCTTCCAGCCTCAGTGCTGACTTCGTGACTGAGGCTTCCAGCCTCAGTGCTGACTTTGTGACTGAGGCTTCCAGCCTCAGTGCTGACTTTGTGACTGAGGCGTCCCGCCTCAGTACTGATGCGAGACGCATCAGCCACGGCAGTTGCTTCGATGCCGATCCCAAGCCGATAAGCCCGAGTCAGCACCAGCTTGCGGATGAGTCGCTTCAAGGACCAGCCGTCTTTTCGAAAATCATCGGCGAGCAGATCCAGCAGTTCGGGATGAGTCGGTGCTTCTCCCATCACACCGAAATTGTCCGAAGTGGCCACAATGCCTCGACCAAACAAATGCTGCCAGACTCGATTGACGATCACACGAGCCGGAAACGGGTTGTCCGCGTCGAGCACACGATCGGCCAGTTCCATTCGCCCGCTGACCGCGGGATCGAACAACTGTTTCGCGCCGTCAAGGGCCGACAGCAGCCGGCGTGAGGCAACTGGGCCGAGGTTCTTATGACTGCCGCGAATGTGGATGTGCTCGTCTTCTCCGGTGCCATCACACATCACCAGGACGGGCTCGCCGACTGGAGCCTGTTCTGCCTTCTTCAGCCACGCAGTACTCACACTCTCAATGGCTTGTTGCTGTTCTGTCGGTAATAACTCGAGTTTGAATGCAATTGCAGGCCATGCAGGATCAAAATCGACGTGTTTTGCCCACCGCTGAACCAGTTCTTCGCGACTCATGACCGGTGACGCAAAG
The DNA here is from genome assembly GCA_031403975.1 of Planctomycetota bacterium. Lineage (GTDB taxonomy): Bacteria > Planctomycetota > Planctomycetia > Planctomycetales > Planctomycetaceae > SXXK01. The sequence continues at coordinate 1,527 of JANNGQ010000109.1, read as the reverse complement.
CTCTCATTGCAATACGTTAACTCCTGTCGGCTCACGGGGACTTCGTCTTCCTGAGCCAGCCGGACTTCTTTCACGGCAAACCAGCCATCGCCCTCATCGAGGAATTCCAGATGGCACCGATGTCCGATGTATCGCTTGGTGTCGCCCGCAATCCGAATCCAGCGGAACTGGCCATCGGTATCGATTGGCTGACGACTTCCTCCAAAAAGGAGTTCGCTGAACTCGTGCATCACATAGCCGTCGATGATCAGTCGGACTCTCGCATTCTTGCCGGAAGCCAGGATGTGGATTTCCGGATGAGTCAGTTCAAACTCTGGTGAGTGCAGAGCTCCTCTCAATCGCGGAGAGAGAACCGCGGATGACGGAAGAACGCCGAAGTCCGGAATCAGGCCCGTTGAGCACCATCTTATGAACCTTCCATTTGTTGGATCGATGAAGAACTGGCCCTTCTCACCATGGCCAAGAGTGCGCAGTTGGATTAAGTGACCAAAGGCGTCCCCATACGGAAGCCAGCCCTCGGGCATTCCACCTCGAAGCTCTGCGAGCGTCATTGATGGGCCTCCGGGTTCTTTCTTTGGCGATGGCAACAAGTAGGTATGTGCCCGCAGGCCCGCCAGGACATCCGCTTCCCATTGTTGGATTACAGCGGCATCAGTGAGTTCGGCTGGTTTCTGCTTGATCGTTGCAAACAGCGACAACGGGTTTGTCAGCTGACAAGTGGATGGATCCAACAATGCCTTCCGGATGAGTTCGATTTCTTCAGTTGCACCAGCTGCCGCCACAGACGGTGGACTGTCGTTAAGTGCCGCATAGACCAATTCCACGATCAAATCATAGCTGAACCGTTTCATACCCTTCTTAAGGTGTCCTGCCGCGACGTTTCTCTGCTGAATTATGTCCCGCATCAGCTCATGCGTCTCATCATGCTCATCCAGCCACTCAACTCTTCTTCGTGAGCTCTGAAGAAACCCGGCGAGTCCGTAGTAGTCTTCCGTCGTGATCGCATCAAATTTGTGATCGTGGCAGCGCGCACATGAGACTGTCAGACCGAGGAAAGTCTTTGAAAACACGTCGATCTGGTTGTCGATCCGCTGAACTTCGTCGAGCCGCACATCAACCGGGGCGTGCGTGGATTCGCCGAGAAACCAGAATCCGGTCGCGATGATTGATTCGTTGAATCCCTTTTCCGGATTACGCCGAGGTTCCTCGATCAAATCCCCGGCGATGTGTTCCCTTACAAACTGATCGTATGGCACATCAGCGTTGAGGGCTCGAATGACGTAGTCGCGATACCGAAAGCTCCCCGAGCGGCTCGCCCAAATCCGCGCGCTCTGGCCTGGCCAGGCCCCGATCAGACTGATGTTCCAAGACGAGGCGCGGTTCGGTCGCATCAACGACGTGCGCCGCTGCTGGGCGCCCAAGCCGCTGCGCCCGCTGTGCCAGGCCATGCTGACCCACGAGTACACCTATGCCTATGCAGCTGTCGATGTCCAGACCGGCGAACTCGACTCGCTGATCCTGCCTCAC
>JANNGQ010000108.1:0-8281 GCA_031403975.1 Planctomycetota bacterium | reverse complement strand
GCATAGAGCGGTACACGGTTCTTCGAAGTCCTCACATTGACAAGAAGTCTCGTGAGCAATTCGAAATCCGGACTCACAAGCGGCTGATCGACATCATTCAACCCACGGGCAAGACAGTGGATGCTCTGAACAAGCTCTCCTTGCCGGCTGGGGTTGATATCAAGATCAAGGCTACGGCCAGCGCCTGAAGATTGATCTTCTGCTGTTGGTGTCGATGTGTCTATGCGGACGGTGTTCGTCCTTTCCTGTTTTCTGCGCGCGGGTGCGGGATTATGTCAGTCGGATTGCTTGGTCGAAAAGTCGGAATGACTCAGGTGTACGACGCCGACGGCGTGATCGTGCCGGTGACCGTCATTGAGGCTGGTCCGTGCGTGGTTTTGCAGGTTCGTACTCTGGATCGTGACGGTTACGATGCGGTGCAGCTGGGTTTCGGGGATCGTCCCAGGGCCAAGGCATCGCGATCGGTCCGAGGCCATGTGGCAGCATTAAGCGGGCGTCGACAGCAGGCTCGATCCGCTTCCGGGGCAGTTGCTGTGGCCAAGGCTGAATGTGAACCAAAGCGGTTCATTCGCGAATTCCGCTGCGGAGATGCTTCGCATGGATTGGCCGCCGGGCAGGTGCTCGGGCCGGCCTTCCTAGAGGGTGTGACCTGGGTCGATGTGATCGGCACTTCAATAGGCCGCGGGTTTTCCGGCGTTATGCGCCGGCATAATTTCCACGGGATGCCAGCGAGTCATGGTGCGAAACGCGTTCATCGCCATGCTGGTTCGATCGGTCAGAGTGCGGACCCGAGCCGTGTTTATCCTGGGACGAAGATGGCCGGTCATTATGGTCATGAACAAGTGACGTCCGGAAATCTGAAACTGGTTCGTCTGGACAGTGATTCCAATGTGATTCTGGTTCGGGGTGCCGTTCCTGGTCCGGCCGGTGGTTTTGTGATCGTGCGTCGTTCCGTCAAGAATCGTGGTTGAAACAGCGGTCGGTGATATCATGATTTCCGTTCCAGTTCGCGATATGGCAGGTGCTGAATGCGGCACCCTGGCATTTGAACCGTCAGAAATTGCGGACGCAATCTGCAAGCAGCTGCTTCATGATGCGGTGGTGATGTATCGTGCCAATCGCCGGGTGGGCGAAGTGCAGACCAAATCCCGCGGAATGGTAGCGGGCAGTACCCGCAAATTGTTCAAGCAGAAGGGGACAGGGCGAGCTCGTGCCGGCGGAATCCGGACTCCCGTGCGTCGCGGCGGTGGTCACGCGTTCGGGAAGGTCCCGCGGGATTACTCCTACCGGATGCCTAAGAAGGCCGTGCGTAAGGCGACGAGAATGGCGTTGCTGAGCAAGTTTCAGGATTCCCAGGCTGTCGTTCTGAAAAGCTGGGAGTGTTCGGAGCCGAAGACAAAGGTCGTGACCGGTTTCCTGAAGGCGATTGGTCTTGATGGAAAGACCGTATTGCTGGCGACCGATGGCGTGAATCAAAACGTTTACAAGTCCGCACGGAATATCCAGGGTGTGATGGTTCTGCCGGGGTCGGATCTGAATGCCTGGAGCCTTCTGCGTCAGCGGCACCTGGTGATTACGGTGGGTGAGATGAATCGAATTCTTGGCCGTCAGGACTGAAGTCCGGATCGGGTGAACAGATGAGTTCATTTTTTGTGCGTGGTATAACGCTTGAGCCGCATCAGGTGATTCTCCGTCCTCTGGTGACTGAGAAAGGGACTCATCTGTCGGAGAAGCTGAATGCCTACTCCTTTGAAGTACATCCGCAGGCAACCAAGACGGACATCAAAGCGGCCGTTCAGCAATTGTGGGAAGTGAGGGTTGTGGATGTGCGGACTCAGACGCGCGTCGGAAAACCCCGTCGTCATAAGTTGGTGATGGGACACACACGGTCCTGGAAGAAGGCCGTTGTAAAACTGCATGACGAGGACCGCATTGCGTTCTTCTAGGGTATTGTGTCGGGCGTCTGAAGATCCTTGTCGTGTGGATGTGAGTGGAAATCATGGGGATTCGATTTTACAAACCGGTCACCGCTGGTCGTCGCGGTGCTTCAGTCAGTGATTTTTCCGAAATCACTGACCGCAAGAAGCGTCCCGAGAAGGAGCTGACCGTCCGCTTCAAGAAGAAAGGCGGCCGCAACAACCAGGGTAAGATCACTGCGCTGCATCGTGGCGGTGGTCATAAAAGGTTGTACAGGTTCATCGACTTTCGACGCGATAAGGACGGTGTCGCAGCGACCGTCACGCATATTGAATATGACCCCAATCGGTCCAGTCGTATTGCGTTGCTGCATTACGCGGACGGAGAAAAACGATACATTCTGGCACCCGAGGGACTGGTCGCGGGAAACGTGATCTTCAGTGGTGAAAGCGTCGAGCCGATCATCGGCAATTGCATGCCCCTCGGCGGTATTCCCCTGGGAACAGTCGTTCATAACATTGAGATGCAGCCAGGTCGCGGCGGCCAGTTGTGTCGAAGTGCCGGTGTTGGTGCAACACTGAATGCCCGCGAAGGCCGATGGGCACAGGTGACGCTTCCCAGCGGTGAGGTGCGCAGGCTTCCCAGTACATGTCGGGCCACGATTGGCGTCCTCGGAAATTCAGAACACAGCAGCATTGTGATCGGCAAGGCCGGGCGCAACCGCTGGAAGGGGATTCGACCTCGTGTGCGCGGCACGGCGATGAATCCGGTCGCACATCCGATGGGCGGAGGCGAAGGCCGGAATTCGGGAGGCCGGCACCCTTGCAGTCCTTCCGGAAAATTGGCCAAGGGCGGCCGCACAAGGAATCGGAAAAAGGCCTCGTCCGGAGCAATTGTCCGGCGTCGCAGATCAGTTCGATACGGTGAGGTCAAGGTGTAGGCTTAGGTTTGGAAGGGTGTTGGAATGGGTCGCTCGCTGAAGAAGGGTCCGTTTGTTGATCCTCGGGTGCTCGAAAAAGTTGAGAAGCTCAACCAGACCGGGCGCAAGGAGCCTGTGAAGACCTGGGCTCGACGCTGTACGATCTCACCGGAATTTGTCGGTCATACATTTCTCGTTCATAATGGCCGCGTCCATATCACAGTGTATGTGACCGAAGACATGGTCGGCCACAAGCTCGGGGAATTCTCCTCGACGCGGACTTTCCGCGGACACGGTTCGAAGGGCAAGAAGTAGTCATGACATCAGTACGAGCTACTCATCACTACGCCCGGATTTCCCCCACGAAGATTCGTCCGTTCGCGGATATGATCCGGGGTATGTCTGCAGAACAGGGTCTCCTGGCTCTGGCGTTTGAGCCGAATCGCGGAGCACGCTTTCTTGAGAGAGTGCTGAAGAGTGCGGTTGCCAACGCCGAGGACCGCGGAGTCCGCAGTCCTGACCGCCTGAGAATCTCCGAAGCCCGTGTGGACGGCGGCCCGATGTTCAAGCGGGTGCAGCCGCGAGCACGCGGGATGGCAAATATCATTCGCCGCCGTACGGCTCATATTCATGTGGCGGTGGATGCTCCGGAGTTGGGTTAATCTGAATCGGTTTGTTTGAAACAGGGTGTCAGTTATGGGTCAGAAAGTCAGGCCAACCGGGTTTCGCGTCGGTGTGATGGAGACGTGGCGAAGCCGTTGGTACGCGCCGAAGCGGGAGTTCGGTGATCTGTTGCTGGAAGATCATAAGATCCGCAAATTTGTGAATACGAAATACGAGTTCGCCGAAATCGCAAAGCTGGAGATTGAACGGACGCGCGATCAGGTTGTGGTTCATATGCACACGGCTCGGCCGGGTGTCATCATCGGCCGCAAAGGGCAGGAAGTTGACAAACTGAAGGCGGAACTGGAGGAGCTCACCGGTCGCCGGATGGATGTAAAGATCGTCGAGATTACGAACGCCAATCGCAACGCCCGGCTGGTGGCCATGAAGATTGCACAGCAGCTGCAGAAACGCGGCAGCTTCCGGCGTGCCATCAAGAAGACGCTGGATGAGGTCATGAGTTCGGGAGTTGAGGGTGTAAAGATTCAGATGTCGGGACGATTGGGCGGTGCCGAAATGTCGCGGCAGGAGAAGGCGAGTCGCGGATCGATTCCCTTGTCAACCCTGCGCCGGCATATTGACTACGGTTTTGCCGAGTCAAAGACCGCGATGGGGATTATTGGTGTGAAAGTGTGGATTGATCTGGGCGACTATTCGAACGAGGAGACTGCAGATGGCGCTAATGCCAAAGCGGGTCAAGCATCGAAAAAGCCAAAGAGGGCGTATAAGAGGTAAGGCGACTCGCGGCAACACTGTTGTCTTCGGTAATTGGGCGCTGCAGTCATTGGATCCAGGTCACATCACTGGTCAGACGATTGAGGCATGCCGGATTGCTGCGACACAGTATGTGCGCGGGGAAGGGCGGGTTTATATCCGCATATTCCCTCAGAAATCGGTGACTGCAAGACCTCTTGAAACCCGAATGGGTAAGGGAAAAGGCGAACCGGATCGCTGGGTTGCAGTTGTGAAACCCGGCACGGTACTGTTTGAACTGGGTGGAGTATCGCACGACACTGCCCGCAGCTGTTTTAACCGAGTCTCTCACAAACTGCCGGTCCGAGTGCGACTGCTCGGGCGTCGCCCCGAGATCTGACGGTTTTTGTGTGACTGGATTGAGGTGTTCACTCATGTCGAAGGCGACCACGATTCGCGAATTGTCTGACGAGCAGATGGAGCACGAACTCCGGGAAGCTCAGCAATCCCTGTTCCGGCTGCGGCTTCAGGCTGCGACGGAGCGAAATGACGTTCCCAGTAATGTAAAGAAGTTGCGTCGCAACATTGCCCGAATTCGCACGATTCAGCGTGAACGTGAACTGGCTAAAGTCTGATTTTGGTATCGGTGAGATGAAAAAAACTCTGATCGGGACAGTTGCCGGCAATCAGCCGGGAAAAACACTTCGCGTCGAGATTGCTCGCCGCATGAAGCATCCGAAATATGGAAAGATCATTCGCGGCCGGACTGTCTGCCATGTTCACGATGAGCACGACACAGCGAAAAAGGGCGATACGGTGGAAATTGTCGAATGTCCGCCGAAGTCACGACTGAAGCGGTGGGAACTGGTCCGGGTGGTGACATCCGGAGAGGCCGGTCCCGATGTGGAAACGACTGCCGGTTGATTGGTACCGGAAAGCCGGTGCAGGAGATAAGGTGACGCGATGATTCAAATGCAGACATTGTTGGATGTGGCTGACAATTCCGGAGCGAAATCCGCGCGGTGCATTAAGGTGCTGGGCGGAACGCGGCGCCGATATGCGGGACTGGGCGACATTGTTGTGGTCAGTGTCCAGAAGAGCCTGGCGGGCAGCGCTATTAAGTCCGGTTCGGTTGTCAAGGGTGTTGTTGTCAGGACACGGAAGGCTGCCAGACGGCCGGACGGGTCGTATGTGAAATTTGACCGCAATGCGATCGTGATCATAGATAACGATGGCAATCCGAAAGGCACGCGCATTTTCGGCGCTGTTGCCCGCGAGCTGCGGGACCGACGATTCATGAAAATTGTGAGTCTGGCGAGTGAAGTGGTGTAAAGCCGGTGGGCGGAGTATTGTCGGAAGTGTTTTTTCAAGAGTGTACGAGATGACCCGGTTGCTGAAAGAATATCAGACTCGCATTGTGCCTGAGCTTCAGGAGAAGCTGGGGCGGAAGAACATTCACTCGATTCCGAGGCTCTCGAAGATTGTCGTGAGCATGGGTGTCGGTGAAGCTGTGAATGACCGTAAGCGGCTGGACCAGGCGGCTGATCAGCTGGCGCAGCTGTCCGGCCAGAAGGCACAGATCTGCAAAGCAAAGAAATCGGTGTCGGGTTTCAGGCTGCGTGAGGGTCAGCCGATCGGTTGTCGTGTCACCCTCCGCGGCAAGCGGATGTATGATTTTCTTGATCGTCTGATTACGCTCGCTCTTCCCCGGGTTCGCGACTTCCGCGGGATGAATCCGAACGGATTCGACGGCCATGGCAACTACAACTATGGTCTCAGCGAGCAGCTTGTGTTCCCGGAGATCGACCCGGAGACAGTGACCGCCACACAGGGTATGAATATCACGTTTGTGACCACAGCCGTTTCGGATGACGATGGCCGGGCGCTGTTGAGGGCGTTTGGAATGCCGTTCAGGACGGATGATAAGTAAACGATCAGCGTCGGATTTGTTTCCAGGTTTCAGGTTCCTGAGATTGTGCCATGGCAAGTAAAGCAAAGATTGAAAAAGCAAAACGGACGCCCAAGTTCAGCAGTCGTATCGAACATCGCTGTATGCTGTGCGGACGTCCCCGCGCCGTGTATCGCAAGTTCAAAGTCTGCCGGATCTGCTTCCGGAACCTGGCTTTGGACGGACTGATCCCGGGCGTAAAGAAAGCCAGCTGGTAATCTGAAGGTAATGGTGCTGCTATGATGACTGATCCGATCGCTGACCTGCTGACCCGAATCCGAAATGGAGTGCGCGTAGAGCGTCCGTTCGTGGATGTTCCGTTTTCGAAGATCAAAGTTGCCATCGTTGAGGCGCTGCAGCGTGAGGGATTTGTCTGGGATCATGAGGTCATCGAAGGCACTCCTTGCAGAACACTTCGTGTGAATCTGAAGTACGGTCCCAGCGGTGAACATGTGATTCAACATATCGAACGGATGTCAAAACCCGGTTGCCGGGTGTATATCGGTGCCTCCGCGATGAAGGATATTCGGCAGGGAACCGGAATCGCCGTTCTGTCGACGTCGAAAGGTGTACTGAGTAACCGCGAGGCCCGCAAACTGGGTGTCGGCGGTGAGTTGGTCTGCCAGGTCTGGTAATTGTCTGCGGTGGGAGTTGTGCGTCGTTTTTGGATGACTGAACTATGTCACGAATCGGAAAGAAGCCGGTCCCTGTCCCGGCCGGTGTGAAAGTGGAAGTGGCCGGAAGCCGCGTATCGGCGAAAGGGCCTGCCGGTGAACTGGCGTTGTCGGTGCACCCCGCGATGTCCGTCGCTGTTGAGGGTGCATCGGTGAAAATCAATCGTCCGGACGATAAGCGCAGCAATCGCGCATTGCACGGGCTGACGCGGAGTCTGATTCAGAACATGGTCTCCGGTGTTGTAAAGCCCTTTGAAAAGAAACTGGAAATCATCGGGGTCGGATACAACGCAAGTCAGTCGGGTGCCAAACTGACTCTGCAGGTCGGTTTTGCTAACAAGATCGTGCTGGAGATTCCTCAGGGTGTGAAATGTGAAATCCCGGATGCGACTCATGTGATTGTGAAGAGTTCCGATAAGCAGGCTTGCGGGCAGTTTGCTGCAGATATCCGTGCTGTGCGTCCTCCCGAACCTTACAAAGGCAAGGGAATCCGCTACCAGGACGAGTTTGTTCGCCGTAAGTCCGGCAAAGCGTTTGGCTCGAAGTAGTCCGGGTTCATTGATTCCTGTTGAATATGGATTGTTGTGATGAGCGTTCGAACTCGATTGGCACTGCAGGGTAAACGCAGAGAATTCCGTGTTCGGAACCGAGTGATTCGGGATGCACACGGACGTCCCCGACTGTCGGTGTTCCGTAGTAACCGGCATATGTACGCGCAGATTATTGATGATTCTGCCGGCAGGACTCTGGCGTCCGCAAGCACGGTGGAGTCTGTACTGTCGGGACCCGGCGGTGTCGGCGGAGATCAGGAGTCGGCTCAGAAAGTGGGTCAGCTGATTGCCGAGCGGGCAGTGAAGTTAGGGATTTCCAGAGTGGTGTTTGATCGCGGCTCGTTCCGCTATCATGGTCGGGTTGCGGCACTGGCCGACGCAGCCCGTCAGGCAGGTCTCGAATTCTGAATCGGCGTTCGCGTTTTTTGTCGAGGTGTCTGTGTCCACAGCAGAAGTCAGAAGTGATTCGGGCGAAAAGGTAGTTCAGATCCGCCGCTGCGCCTGCGTGGTGAAGGGCGGTCGCCGCTTCAGTTTCGCTGCCCTGGTAGTGACTGGTGACAACAACGGTCGGGTTGGTTACGGCTACGGCAAAGCGATCGAAGTGCCTCTTGCTGTGGAAAAAGCCACGAAGCAATCGAACCGGTCACAGATGTCGGTGCCGATTGTCGGAACCACAATTCCGCATCAGGTCATTGGTGAGTTCCGTTCCTCGCGGGTGTTGCTGCTGCCGGCCAAGCCCGGAACCGGGATAATTGCCGGGGATTGTGTCCGATCCGTGGTTGAAGCTGTCGGGATCACCGACATTCTGACCAAGGCATACGGCTCAACGAATCCGTTGAATCTCGTGAAAGCCACGTTTGAGGCACTGAAACAGCTTCGGACGCGGGAACAGATTGAAAGACTGCGAGGGGTGTCA
>JANNGQ010000107.1:0-3254 GCA_031403975.1 Planctomycetota bacterium | reverse complement strand
GCCCAATGGCACTCACTTTGTGGAACAATTGTCCCCAATTGTTCATCCGGTCGCAGGCGGAACAGTTGAGACAACTGTTCTACACTGTGGCGAATCCGGCAAAGTGAGTGCCATTGAGCTGTCGCCCCTGATCCGGTAGTTTGTCAAGATGTCTCAGGATCCGACCGTCTCAGAGATTCATGCGTCGGCAGATGACCGACCGGCTCAGGTTCAGACTCTGCGATGGAAGAAATTCCCGGTGCTGAACGACGGTTTTGTCTGCCTCGTCGACGTCATGGGTGACGACAGCAGTGTCGTTCAGGCCGCACGAGTCAGCTACGGCGAGGGCACGAAGAAGGTCAGTGACGACCGGACTCTGATCCGATACCTGCTGAGGCATCGACACACGACGCCGTTCGAAATGGCAGAAATCAAATTCCTTGTCCGAGTCCCGATGGACTGCTGGCGGCAATGGGTTCGGCACCGCACTGCCAACATCAATGAATACAGCACGCGCTATTCGCTCGCGATCGATGCGGCTCAGACGACGCCTCCCGACCAATGGCGAAGTCAGGCCGAAACCAACCGCCAGGGAAGCGGCGAGCCGTTGCCGCTCAATCGGGGACAACAGCTGACTCACGAAGAAACCGAACTCCAGCAGCGTTTTCGCGATGTGTACAAGAGCCGTATCGAATCCGGTGTTGCCCGCGAACAGGCTCGCAAAGACCTGCCGTTGGCGACGTACACGGAAGCCTACTGGAAAATCGACCTGCACAACCTGCTGCATTTTCTGGCGCTGCGCATGGACAGTCACGCTCAGCTCGAAATTCGCCAGTATGCCACGACGCTCGGCGAACAGATCGTTGCACCGCTGTTTCCGATCGTCTGGGAAGCGTTCCTGGACTACCGGATGCATTCCATGTCCCTGACTCGTCTGGATACCGCCGTCATTCAAAGACTCGCAGCCAACGGCGCGGCGCGAAGCGCTGCACCGCCGTATTCCGAAGCCGACTTCCTTGCCGCTCAGGATCCGACCTGGTCCTCGCTCAACCGCAGCCGCGAACGTGACGAATGTCGGTCGAAACTTGCGAACCTTGGTTTACTCACCGCTCACTGATTCGACTGTCGGTCTTATCGTGGGGCAGGCTTCCAGCCTGCCTTGCCAGTTTTATCGTGGGGCAGGCTTCCAGCCGGCTCACTGAAGAATGACGTCACCAAATCGCGCGTAGTCCATCGTTCCGCCAGGCTGCCCGGAGTAAAAATCATACCACACGCGACCTGTGTGCGGCGGCCAGGGATCGTGCACGCGAAACAGTGTCGTCATGCCATCGCCATCTCCTGTGCTCCAGATACCGCTCAATACGGAAACGTGCCCCCACGCCGGTGCGTGCGTACCGTCCGGCCTTCGCTGATTCGGTCCCCAACCGCAAATCATTGCCGGACCGTTTCGAAGAATCGAGATCAGAGTCGGAACAGCAAGTGACTGATGGCTGGAGACGATGCGCTTTCCATGTGACCGGGCAAAGGCCGCAACATTCGCATCGCTGGGGTCCAGACTGCCATCCATTCCAGTCGTCCCTGACCCTGACCCCATGGACTGAGCCAAGCCTGTCAGCATCGTCATCGACGCACTCCAGCAGGTCATATCGGTAGGCTGAGGATGCAGCTGAACCGGGTGGTCCAGCTCGACCGTCAGCCCAAGATTGCGCCAGATGACGGCATTTGTCTGCAGGCCCTGGACGTTGGTGCTCGTGGCGCCCACTGCCCGGCCAAAGGCTGCATCCGTGCGTGGTCCCCAGTCACCATCTGGTCTGAGACGCGGAGAAGCGCCGGCCTTGTTCAGCAATCGCTGCAACAGTTGCACAAAGTAACCTCTTGAACCCGCTGAAATCACGTTCATTTGACGCTCCGCAATCTATGGATTTGATCATTTTCCGAATTCGATCCGCGGATTCTACACACAATTCACCATCGTGGAATGATTACGATCGAGCCGACGAGCACCGGGGACGCGAAACGCAGTATCGTGCTGTCATTCCCGGCGCAGATGGGCTGTTTTGACCGACGTGCCAATAGCCGTCAGCGCGGCAGGCTGAGAAGATAGAGATCGTGTTTGCCATCACGTTCACTCACGATTGCCAGCCGCTGGCCATCTGGATGCCATGCGGCATAGTCATCGCGCTCGGGGTTCTCGGTGATTCGCTCGAGCGCGGAACCATCAACCTTCATCGCATAGATTTCCGGGTTACCGTCGCGATGGCTGGTGAACGCGATCCGCAGACCGTCGGGCGAGAAACGCGGGCGAAGGTCCTGAAATGGATTGTCAGTCAATCGTCGCGCATCCGAGCCGTCGGCGTTCATGCAGTAGATTTCAAAGTTACCGTCTCGACTTGAACCGAAGACGATCGAACGGCCGTCGGGCGAGAAGGATGGCCAATTGCTGATTCCCGCTGATTCGGTGAGTTGCCTGCGATCTTCCCCGTTGAGTACTGACGAATAAATCTGCTGCGTTCCTCGTTCGGCGTAAGAGAATGCCAGACGTGAATGATCCGGAGACAGGCTCGGGCTGCGATAGCCGTTGAACCCTCCGCCCGGCATGATCTCACCCAGCGTCACTCCGTGTCTGTCGCGAACCTCAATGCTGATGCTCAGGACGCCACGCAATTTGAGGTGGGCATAACGCTCTCCGTCGGCTGACCAGGTTGGCTCAAACTCAACCGACGTGGACCCGGCATGCAATAACTCATTGGTGCCATCTGCCAGAAGCAGCCGTCGGAGCTGAAACAGAGTGGGGTCGGCGAAATCGACATAGATCAATTCCCGGCCCTCGTCGCGGAAGACGGGACTCGATTTCTGACGGCCATCGTGCGTCAGCCGCAGAGGTTCGACTGCGGTTGTGCGGGCGGTCACAACGGAAAGCATTAAACCACAGAGGAGCGGCCCGAGACGTTGAATTTCAGAGGAGCGCATCGATGACCTTCCCACCGCCGAGCACATTCATTTCCGCGCGCGCCTGAGCGTCGAGGCCAGCGAGGTGGGCGATTGTCGTTCCAACCATTAACGGCGAAACAACGTCGCTGAGCGGAGATTCACCGAGCTTGTCACTGGTGCCGATCACCCGACCGGGCTGCACCCCGCCGCCGGCCCAGATTGAGAAGTAACAGGCTGGCCAGTGGTCGCGTGAAGCGTTTGGGGTGATTTTCGGAGTCCGCCCGAATTCACCCATCATCACGACGAGCGTGTGGTCGATCAGACCCCGGTCGTGCAGGTCATCC